>JACRHK010000042.1 GCA_016217625.1 Nitrospirota bacterium | reverse complement strand
TCCCGTCGCCCGGCAGCACGGCGATATGAAAGCGATCCTCCATCATATCCCTCCGAATTTCCGCCTTCCGCCTTCGCATCCCCCCTAACCTCCCTGCGCGTTGCTGAGGAAAAATACCCGCACCAGGTACGCCAGATACAACAGACCACCCGCCAGGAGGATCGTAGCCGGAAGCCGCCCTTTCCGCGCCACGGTCGCCAGAACCAGCGCGGTAGAAGCGAAGGCAAACAGCAGGTTCAAGACCTCCGTGGTGCCCAGATCCCAGCGAGTAAACCACAGCCCGATGGTCATGGGGATGGTCGCCTGGAAGACCATCGCGCCGCTGATGTTGCCGAAAGCAAGCGAGTCCTTTCGCCGGATCGTCCAGGTGATGGCGTTGTACTTCTCCGGGAGCTCCGTGGCGATGGGGGTGATGATGAGCGACAGCACCAACACGGGGATGCCGAGCATCACGGACAGCTCGATGATCCGCTCAATGAACAGATGCGCCCCGAGGACGATCAGGCCGAACCCCGCCAGGAGCTGGAACGCGATGGCCCATCCCCTCGGCCCCACCCGGAACAAGCGCTCCAGGTAGAAATGCTCCGTGTATTCCTCGCCGTCCATGACCGCGTGGGCAAGCGTCCGCTTCACATAGACGGCGTAGGCCCCGAGCAGCACAGCGCCGGCCAGGTAGTGCAGGAGGGGGAGCCTGAGCAGCGACACCGCCGTCACCAGCGCCATCACCCCCAGGAAGAATGTCAGGTCGTAGCGGACCGCAGCAAGACTTACCTCAAAATTCGGATGCTCGCGCCGTCCCCTCCGCCACAAGAGCACGAGCGTCAGTCCCAGCAGGAAAAACGCCAGCGTCGTGAGCATGAACGGGGCGCCGAGAATCGCCCCGATCCCGATCGCCTCCCCGTGGGCTTCGCTGCCAATGACGAGGGCGAGCACGGGGATCATGGTCTCCGGTAGCGCCGTGCCGACCGCCGCCAGGAGGCTCCCGGCCGCGGCGTGGGAGAGACCCCACCGCTCCCCCACGTGCTCGACCGCATTCGCAAACCCTTCGCAGCCGGCCAGGATCACGATCAACGCCAGACCCAGCCAGACCAACGTGGCGCCCAACCCCGACGTGACGTCGGGGCCCCCGGTCGCCCCGATGGCCATCGGGGCCCCGTAGAGGAATCCGCCGGCAATCAAGATCCCTCTCGCGGGAAGGGTCTTCTGCCACCGCTTATAGAGTCCCTGCCTCGCCGGCAGGCAGGGAGTCTTCGACCTGAAAACCTTCATCCCATCATCCCTAGAAAATTCGAAATTCGAAATTCGAAATCCTAAACGTTTCGGATTTCGTGCTTCGAATTTCGAGTTTGTCTACAATAAAGACCGGCGGGTTATTATACCCGATAAGCGCCGGGTTGGAAACGGTTTTTCCGGGTCGCCGTTGACTTGCGCGCGCCCGAACCGTTATACTCTCTTCAAGGAGCACAGAGGATGGAGCGCCCCTTTCAGCGAATCTTGGTCCCTGTCGATTTCTCTCCCTGTTCAAAAGAGGCGCTCTCCTGCGCCCTCGCCCTCGCCGAAGCGTTCCAGGCCGAGATCCTTCCCCTCCATGTCCTCGCGGGGGATCTCGGTCTGGCCACAGGTCGGAGTCCCAGCCTCCAGATCCATTTCCGCGAGATCATGAAGGCGGAAGAGGAGGAGGCGCATCGGGCGATGGCGCAGTTCATGGAACAGGCCGCCCCGACCGGTCGGGGCAAGACGCTTCCCCCTCGCTTTCGGACAGGACCGGCGGATCTCGAGATCCTCAAGCTCGCCGAAGAATGGAAGGCCGATCTCATCGTGATGGGAACGCACGGACGGAGGGGAATTTCGCACCTCATGCTGGGGAGCGTCACGTCGCGCGTGGTGCGACGCGCAATCTGTCCCGTGCTGACGATAAAGTCGAGGCCATAGACGTCAAGGGGAGAGCGAAGGCTTGTAGCCTTTTGTCTGTCTCCTCTAGCCTCCAGCCTGCTCTACCTCCGGATGTCGTCGCCGCTCCCCTCCGTCCCGTCCTGACCGAAACTCAACAGCTCGAACCCACCGGCCAGCGGACGGTAAGCGAACTCCCGCCCCCAGGGATCCTGGATGTCGGCGCTCCCGAGATTGCCCTCCTCCACCAACATGCCCAAGGTGGGAGGATACCGGCCGTAGCTCGCGCGATAGACCTGGATCTGGAAGGCCAATGCGTCGAGCTGGCTCCGGGCCATGACCTCATGGAGAGCGTGCATCTCGCTGGGAGACAACAGCGAGAACAGCCGTTCCCCTTTCGCCAGGAAAAGCAGCAACAGCAGGCCCACGGCGAACACCACCCCGTAGGTCGTCACGCTCCGCGCCAGCTCCCGGAATCCCCGGACCTCCGCCTCCAGCTTGATCCTCGGGCGCTGCTCGACCTCCTCGATGAGGCCGTAGCTGCGGAAATTCGCCAGGGTTTTGCAGACGGTGAACTCCCCCAAGCGGCTCGCATCCACGATGGTGGACACATCTTTTTCCCCGTCGATGAGCAGCAGTACTCGTTCCTCATCCGGAGTCACGTGGATCTTGTCGCCGTCCCCCCGCGACGAGGTCGTTGAACTCCCTTCCTGGCCCAGGAACGCGTGCTCCAGCGCCGAAAGATCCTCCTCATCCGGGTCCTCTCTGCGGACCACCCGGTCCAGCGCCCCGTTGCGCAGGCGGAACACCATGCCCAGAGAGGGAATCTTCTTTTCAATGAACGGCCATTCATCGATCATCCGGATGCCGTCCATCAGGATGTGCTGGGGATCGACAGGGGTAATGAGTTCCGGATCATAGTCGACCGTTTCCTGATTGAACCGGTACACCCCCTTGCGCCAGCGGAAGATTTTATAAATGGTCTCCTCCATCTGGAGCTGGAGCGCCTCTTTGAGCGCGGCCTTGCTGATGACCTGGTTGACGAGCAGGATGTTCCCCAGCTTCTGGCGGGTTTCCTTCTGAACCTCCAGGGCTCTGCGGACTTGCTCGTCCGCCACCATTCCGGATCGGACCAACACCATGCCCAGCCTGTTCTCCTCGTATTTCCGGTCCGATTCCGCGCCGACGATCATCCCGTCCCGAAAGGCGATCTGCACCGCGTCCTCGTCTCCCTCAACGGCAAGCACCCCGGTCTTCCGCTGAATGGAGATGAGCTGGAAGATGTCGGTGAGCCCGAAATCCCGTATGTTTCCTTCTAGAGCCATATCTCTTACCCCTCAATGCAAAATACAAATTGCAAAATGGAAAATGGAAAATGGAAAACCGTAAGCAAAAAATCGAGGAATTGCTTCACTTTGACTGTTGCAATTTTCATTTTGCATTTTGCATTGAACGATTTTCACACCTTCAATTGGTACGCGTGTCGGACGATCCCGAAGTACACTACCGCCAGCGCCGCCACATAGGCGATCTGCCAGAACAAGGAGGTGGCTATCCCCAGGCGCGTGGGCACCATGAGCACCCCGCTCCAAAACAACCAGGTCAATACGCCGAAGATCATCAGGACCGCGAACAGGAACCCGTGGACGGGCGCCCCGACATAGAAGTGGCCGGATCCGGGCAAGAGGAACGACAGCAACCGGAGGATGTTCACTCGCCGATCCTGATGTTTGCGGATTTCCAGAATCTTTCTGATCCGCTCTCTCGCCTCGACCCCTTCCATCCTGATCAGCACCTGATAACACTCCGAGCAGAGCGCCTCTTTGGAGAGGGACTGGCAGATCCGGCACCCGACCCGCCCGCACCGCCTGCAGGCATAACCGAGGGGCCAACGGGAGCGGCTCAGGTGATACGCCACGAGCCCCACCAAATAGGGGAACAACACAAAGGGGAAGTGGCCCATCCCCACGCCCGACACCATCCCTTCCCAAAGATCCTCGGCGACGCGGGATCG
>JACRHK010000041.1 GCA_016217625.1 Nitrospirota bacterium | reverse complement strand
TGCTCCTCGCCGACCAGGCATCCGTTCGTGACGTGATCCTGTTCCCCCATCTCCGGCCCCAGAGTGGGAGGCCGGAGGCCGGGGCGGCTTCCGAGCCAACAGACGAGGACGACGGGTGATGGCGGGTCGTGGGCTCCCGTTCGAGCTGTTCTTGGGGCTGCGCTACCTTCGGGCTCGGGGCCAACGCGCGAGCCTCTCCCTCTTTGTCTGGATCGGGATCGGCGGGGTCTTCCTGGGGGTGAGCGCCCTGATCGTCGTGCTGGCGGTGATGACAGGGTTTCAGGATGGGATCCGGGACAAAATTCTTTCGGCAAACCCGCACATTTTGATCCTGGAAGGAAGCGGGCGCGGAATGACCGGGGCCGGGTCCCTGGCCGACCAGGTCCGCGAGGTGAAAGGGGTGAAAGCGGCCACGCCGTTCGTGCTCCAGCAGGTCCTCTTCACCGTCTCGGGTGGTGGCGCCACGGGGGGCCTCCTGCGGGGAGTGGATCTCTCCTCCCCCACGGTTCGGGCCGAGCTCTCCAACCACATCACAGCGGGGGGACTCGAAGCGCTTGGAAGAGCCGGCGGAGAGCCCGCGATCATTCTTGGGCGTGAGCTGGCTCGGACATTAGGGGTCGTTCCGGGGGAAGACGTCACGGTCATCTCTCCCAAGGGCGCGATGACCGCGGTGGGGATGGTGCCGAAGATGCGGCGGTTTCGCGTCGTCGGACTCTCGGAGATCGGGATGTATGAATACGACGCCTCGCTGGCTTATGTGACCCTCGAGGCCGCTCGGGAGTTCGCCGGCCTCGGCGACCGGGTGACGGGGATCGAGGTGAGGCTGGAGGACCCATTCAGGGCCAAAACCGCCGCCAGGGAGATCTCCTCCCGCCTCGGGTTTCCGTACTGGGTTCGGGACTGGATGGAGATGAACCGGAACCTCTTTGCCGCCCTTCAGCTGGAGAAGACGGCGCTCTTTGTTATCGTGACGATCATCGTTTTGGTGGCCGCCTTTGCCATCATCGGCCATTTGATTCTCTTGGTGGCAGAGAAACGGAAAGAGATCGGGATCTTGAAAGCCATGGGCGCCCCCGCGGGGAGCATCGCTGCGGTCTTTCTCTCAGTCGGGATGCTCATCGGTCTGGTCGGCACGGCCACGGGGAGCCTGTTCGGGCTCGCCCTGATTTACGTCCAGAACAATTACAGGATCATCAAGCTGGCGGGCGACGTCTATCAGATCGATCACCTCCCGATGAAGCTTACCCTGCTGGATTTCCTCCTGGTGGTGGGAGCGACGCTCCTGATCTCGTTCCTCGCGACGCTCTCCCCCGCGCGACGGGCCGCAGCGCTTGATCCGGTTGAGGTGCTCCGGTATGAGTGACCTCCTTGTCGCCGGCGATCTCGAAAAGGAGTATCGCGGCGGTCCTGAACCGGTGCGCGTCCTCCGGGGGGTGAACCTCACCGCCACTTCAGGAGAAATGGTGGCGGTGGTGGGGGCTTCGGGGGTTGGGAAATCCACCCTCCTACACCTCCTGGGCAGCCTCGACCGTCCCTCCGGCGGCCACGTGTTGTTCGATGGAGAGGACATCTTCGCCAGATCAGAGAACGGGCTTGCCCGCTTCCGCCGCACCGAAGTGGGGTTCGTCTTTCAGTTCTATAACTTGCTCGGGGAGATGACCGCTCTGGAGAACGCCATGGTGCCGGCTCTCCTTCAACGATTGTCTCGGGCCGAGGCACAGGACCGGGCGGAGGCCGCGCTTCAGGAGGTTGGGCTCGGCGACCGGCTTTCCCATCGGCCAGGCGAGCTTTCGGGGGGCGAGCAGCAGCGGGTCGCGATCGCTCGGGCGCTCGTCCACCGGCCGAGAATCATTCTCGCTGATGAGCCTACGGGGAACCTGGATCCGAAAACCAGTGAGGTAATTTTTGACTTGTTTCTGAGGCTTCAGGCCGAGCGGGGACTGACCTTCATCATCGCCACCCACAACGTTGAGCTGGCCCGGAAGGCCGATCGGGGCTACCGGCTGGTGGATGGCCGGGCGGTTCCCTGGTCCTGATGCATGGACTCTGGCAACATTCGACAACGATGTATGAAATCTTCCAAAAATCGCTCTATTGGGGATGGATCCCACTCGGGCTCTGAGAAGAAAAGGCTAGGAGGCCACGGACTCCCTGGGATATAATGAGGCCACCTAGCCGTTCGGGAAGGAAAACCTGAAAGCCCCTGACTGGGACCGGGGGAGAGGGGGAGCCAGTGTTCGAGCGATTCACAGCGCGGGCTCGGCGGGTCATCATTCTGGCGCGTGAGGAGGCGGGGCGGTTCCGCCACGATTTTGTTGGCACCGAGCACATCCTCCTCGGCCTCATCAGAGACGGCGAGGGAATTGCCACGGCTGTCCTCCAGCGGCTCGGCTTAAAGCTTGAGAGCGTGAAGGCGGAGGTCGAACGGGCCCTCGCCGGGTTCCCCAAGACCCTGACCTTTGGGGAGGTCCCCTTCACGCCCCAGGCGAAACGGGTTCTCGAGCTCTCCATCGAAGAGGCCAGGCAGCTCGGTCACAACTATATCGGGACCGAGCATCTGCTCCTCGGTGTCATGAAAGAGGGGCAGTCCATCGCCGCGAAAATTCTTGAGACCCTTGGCGCCCGCCTCGATGAGGTACGCCAGGAGACGCTGGCGCTCCTGGGCGACCAGTACTACCCACGGCCGAAGA
>JACRHK010000048.1 GCA_016217625.1 Nitrospirota bacterium | reverse complement strand
GGGAAGCCAGTTAACCCGTTTAGTGCCCGTGGCGGTGGTGGAGATCCGGGTAATGCAGGTGCCAGTGGATTTGTGGCCCGTGCGTATGCGCATGGGTATGGGGATCAGATCCGTTCCATGAAAAGTCATGCTCGTGCCGGTGATGCTCATCGTGCAGGTGCGGATGGGCATGCGTCATCTCCTCATGGGAGTGCAGGTGCCCGTGACGCTCGGTGAGGTGAAGCCAGATTCCTCCACCCATCAGGACCGCCGCCATCCAGAAAAACCACTCCGTCGTCTCGCGAAGCAGCCCCATGGCGAGGATCGCCCCGATGAAAGGAGCCGTGGAGAAATAGGCAGCCGTCCGCGCTACACCTAAATGCCTCAGGGCCAGCACGAACAGCGCCAGGCTCACCCCGTAACCCAGAAGCCCCACCAACCCGGCGCCCCCTACGTATAACCAGCCCGGCCACGGCGCTCCCGCAAGATGGGCAGCAGCAAGATTCACGATCCCGGCCACCAATCCCTTGATGGCCGCGATCTGCACCGGATCGCTGGCGGAGACCTTGCGGGTCAGGTTGTTGTCGATGGCCCATCCCAGGCAGGCGCCTGAGACTGCCAGAGCCCCCCACGGTACGGTCAGGGCGACCTGGCCCTCCCAGGAGAGCAGCACGCCACCTACCACGATCAAGGCCATGCCGGCTGCGATGCGCCGGTCGAAGTGCTCGCGGAAGGCGAACCAAGCCAGCGTCACCGTAAAGACCCCTTCCAGGTTTAGGAGCAGCGAGGCCGTGGCCGCGGGGATCAGGCTCACGCCGACCATGAGCAGGATCGGCGCGACGATGCCCCCGAACAGGATCGACCCGGCCATCCACGGCCAATCGCGGAGGGTCAGGCCGGCCTCCCGAGCGGGACCCGCGGCGCCCCCTAGCCGACGGAGCTCCAGCCAGGCGAGCAGACCGATCCCTGAGCCCGCGTACAGCAAGCCTGCCAGCGCGATCGGCGGGACCTCCCCGACGAGCAGCTTGGCCAGCGGCGTGCTGGCCCCGAAGAGCAGCGCAGCCAGCAGGGCGCAAGAGATGCCTGGGGTGAACTGCATGCTTAGGATCGAATGGACTTCACCTGAGGTACGCCTCCGTGACGTAGCGGCGCATCATCCGGTGGGTGTTGAAGTAGTAGGCGATCTTCCCGATGGCGTTTTTCATCATCCGGATCCACCCCGGGCGGTCAGCGTAATACAGCGGGAGGATGACCTGTTCCAGCTTGTCGTAGAGGTCGGCCGCGTCGCGGGCATCCATCACCTCGATCTCTTCTGCCTGCGCGTGATTGGCCAACATGCAGGCGATGGGACCGATGGCCCATCCCGTCACCCCTTCAATGTGCCCCTCGATCCACCAGCCGTCCAGGACGCTGAAGTTCAGCACGCCGTTGTGGGCGGCCTTCATCCCGCTGGTCCCTGAAGCCTCCAGCGGCCTGATCGGCGTGTTCAGCCAGACGTCCACGCCCGCCACGATCAGCGTGGCGAGTGCCATGTCGTAGTCCGGCAGGAAGACCACGGACACTTTCCCTTGCAGCGTCTTGACGACCGCGTGGAGTGTCTCGATCGCCTGCTTGCCGCGATGATCCCTCGGATGGGCCTTGCCGGCCAGGACGATCTGCAGGCGGCCGTTCCCGATCCGAGCCAGGCGATCCAGGTCCCTGAACAGGAGCGTCGGCCGCTTGTAGGCCGTCATCCGCCGGGCGAACCCGATCGTGAGGACTTCGGAATCCAGGGAGACGCCGGTCTTCTGCCGCACTCGCTCCAGGAGTTCCCGCTTGGCCTCCTGGTGCGCCGCCCAGACCTCTTCCTCCGGAAGGTTGTCGGCCGCCCGCACGAAGAGCTCGGGCTCGTTCGCCCAGCCGAGAAGATACCGGTCATAGAGCCGGGCGAATGCGGGACAGGTCCAGGTAAAGCTGTGGACCCCGTTGGTGATGGCGTGGATCTCGTAGCCGGGGAACATCCCGCGGGAGACCTCCTTGTGCTGTTTGGCCACGCCGTTCACGAACTGGCTCAGGTTCAGGGCGAGGTATGTCATATTGAGATGGTCGTTCCCCCCAATCTGCCTGAGCAGGTCGCCGGGAAGAGACTCGCCCAACACTTTCTGGACAAGGTCGTAGGCAAACCGGTCATGCCCCGCCTCCACCGGCGTATGTGTCGTGAAGACGCAAAGATCCCGCACGGCGGGAAGGTCCCAGACAAGGCGTTCATCCCACACGCTTTCGATCGGCTTGCGCAGTTGAAGGAGGAGCTCCACGGTCAGCAGAGCGGAATGCCCCTCGTTCATATGGTATTTCCGGACGCGGAACTCCAGGGCGCGGAGCATCCGGACGCCGCCGATCCCCAGGACCGCTTCCTGTTTGAGCCGGTAGGCCTCGTCGCGGCCGTACAGCTCATGCGTGATCTCCCGATCCTCGGGGGCGTTCTCCTTCAGGTCGGTGTCCAGGAAGAGGACGGGCACCCGGCCGCCGGTGACGCTCTCCACGACATCCAGCCAGGCACGGATCGCTACGGGACGGCTTTCGATCTC
>JACRHK010000043.1 GCA_016217625.1 Nitrospirota bacterium | reverse complement strand
GCAGATATTCCCTGAGCAGGGCGGGATACCGCCGAGGATTGAAGAAGATATTCGTGATCTGGTAGCACTCGTGGGTGCACCAGCAGCGGCGCTCCCGGATCGGACGGAGGACCTCCCCGGCGCGGGCTGAACGGAGAAGCCGATTCATGTCATAGCCGAAATCCCTCACGTTCCCCAGGCTGGTCGTGAGGGTCTCGCAGGGATAGACCTCCCCGTTCTCGGAGAGGACGAGGTTCAGCCGGCCGGCGTAGCAGGTGTAGTCCCTGCTTTGCGCGAGGAAGGTTTGGCGGATCAGGCGGCGCTGGAGGATGTCCTGGGCCGCTTTGAGGCAGCCGCCGGGGAACCGGTAGATGGGCGACGCGCGGCGTTTGAGGAGATCCTCGAGCAGGCGGCTTGCCTCCTCGTAGCGCGCGATCTCCACCTCCTTGAACCGCTCATGCAGGAGGTGGCCGCGCACGAGGGTGACGGTATGCGTCCGGATCCGGTCCAGGCCGCGGACGAAGTCGATGATCTTCTCGATGCGATCTTGATTCTCGGAGCAGAGGACGGTGTTGACGCCCAGCTCGAAGTGGGGGTAGCGGGGAAGCAGCTCTCCCAGCAGATCGTAAGTCTTCATGGTGTGGGCGAAGCTGCCCGGCATGTCGCGGAGCCGGTCGTGATCGCCATCCAGCCCGTCCAGGGAGAGCTTCACGACGATGACGCTCCGCGGGCAGTCCCGGGGGATCCGCTCCGTGCAGTCGCGGATGCGGTCGGGCATGTGCCCGTTGGTGGGGAAGAGCATGATGGCCGGTTTGTTCCGGCGGTAGAAGGTCCGGGCGATCTCCGCCAGGTCGTCGCGGAGAAAGACCTCGCCCCCCGAGAAGGCGACCCAGAGGAGGGTCCCCATGGAACGGGAGACCCGTTGAATCTCGTCCAGGGAGAGTTCCTCCACGGGTGGCGCCGGCGCGGTCGTGCTGCTCAGGTAGAAGCAGAAGGGGCAGTGGAGGTTGCAGCGCCGGGTGACGAAGAAGGTGAGCTGGATCGGTCTTCGCTTCCAGAGGATCGAGCCGATGTGGCGGAACGGGGAGTGCATGGCTACCTCTATCCTGTCAATGCAGAATGCAAATTGCAAATTGCGAAATGCAAAGTGAAGGATCTATTCACTGTCGCTTCCTCATTTTACATTTTGCATTTTGATATTTTCATTTTGCCTTGAGAGATACCAAAGGTATCTCGAGAGGCCGGCAAGCGAGCCGGCCCCGACTGCCGCCGGATAGAGAAGCAGGTAATAGAGCGTGGCAGCGAAGGCAAAAAGAGTTCCTTGCGCGCGATAGAACGCCCTCACCAACCCCCTGTTGGCCCACAGGTTCAGGGCAAGCAGAGGAAGGACGGGGAGCAGATACAGAGCTTGCCGGGCAAAGAGGGAGAGACCGAGGAGGAGCAGGCTGAGCGCATAGATCGCCACGTTGATCTTCAGTCCGGTCGAGGCCGTGCCGGAGTCCGCCAGCAGGTTCCGGTTGCCGAGGGAGTAGCGGGTCCAGTACAGCGCCTTTCGGAAGGCGTTGCGGAGGGACTTGGCGAGGGTGAAGTTGAAGATGTGCCGGACCTGGATGCGGGGGTTGACCGCCAGATGATGTCCTGTCCGCCGCAGCCGGTGGCTGAGCTCCACGTCTTCCAGGATGGGGAGGAACTCCTCGGTGAAGCCGTTCGCGGCCCGAAAGATCTCGGCAGGGATGGCGAGGGCGTGCGTGGCGAGGTAGTCCGGGTCTTCGGCCCTCTTGGTCTCCGCGTGATGGATGAAGACCGACTGAAAGATGCTGAAGAACCGCCGGTCGTAGGGGAGCGGAGTATAGGTGCCGCCCACCACCAGATGGGGGCCGCCGGCGCGGAGTGTCTCGCAGGCGAGAGACAGGGCGTCTTCTTGAAGAAGACAATCGGCGTCGGTGAAGAAGAGGATCTCCCCCTGGCTGTGCCGGGCGCCGACGTTTCGCGCCCTTGCGGCGCCCGCATGGGTCTCCAGGCGGATCAGCTTGCAGGGAAAGCGTTGGATGATCTCCACGGAGCGGTCCTCGGAGGCGTCGTCCACGACGATCACCTCGAAGGAGGGGTAACGGGAGGCCAGGGCGGCCTCCAGGCACCGGGCGATGGTCGTTTCGCCGTTCCGGTTGGGGATGACAATCGAGATGAGCGTGGCCATGACCTTTAACGTAAGAATATTTATTCTAAATGAGATGGCAAGAGGGAAAAATGATGTCTCTACATCATTCCCTTTGATAAGGTATCATAATAATACTTTTTTTACCATAAGGCACTATTCAATTGATAGTTTAGTGTATCGTTTCGGTCGATAGTCACCATCGCGGGGAGGGATCCTGGAGCAGTGGGACCGATGCAAGCGAAGAGTTATTTCACCAGGACTGAGGTCGCGCGCTTATTTGAAGTTTCCCCCAACACGATCTCCCGGTGGGTGCGTCAGGGAAAGCTTCCCTCTATCCAGACGCCGGGAGGCCGCCGCCGCTATCCTCAGGAGCCGATCCTCCGGTTGATGCGGCAGTTACGGGAGGGCGTGGCGTTCTCTTCTCCTGGACAGATGGGGTGGGAAGAGCTATAATGGCGGCGTTGCGCGAGGTTGAACTCGCCGCGAAGAATGCCTTAACGCAATGCCGTGAAGAGGAGTGGATCCTGCTGCCGGCTTTCGCGCCGAGTGTGGTCAGCGGCAGCGGGGTATCTGGCCGGTCTGTTCTCGGCGCAGACGGGAGTTCCGCACACAAGGGGAGGTGGGGAATGATCAGGCAACAGCGATGGGCAATCGTGGGCAGTGTGTTTCTGGGCCTTCTCCTGGCCGGATGGGCCAGCGTGGCGTTCGCTGCGGGAAAAGTCCTTGTCGACACGGCCTATGTCCAGAAGAACAAGGACAAGGCCGTCCTGCTTGACGCCCGGGATGAAGGAGCCTTTGCGAAGGGGCACATCCCCGGGGCGATCAACCTGGGCGGGAAGGGAGCGGCCGTCGTACTCCGCGACGTGGACGCCCGCGTCCTGCCGGCGAAGAAGCTGGAGAAGATCCTGAGCGACGCCGGGATCGCCCGCGGCGGCGAGATTATCGTCTACGGGGCGAAGGGCGACACGGGTCCGAGCGTGGCGTTCTGGATCCTTGAATACCTCGGGGCCGACAAGGTGAAGCTCTACAACGGAGGGATTGACGACTGGGTGGCGGCCAAGCTGCCCCTGAGCGCCGAGGCGAAGAAGCTCCCCGCGGCGAAGTTCGAGGCCAAGGTCCGGGCCGACCGCATTGCCACGACCGACTACGTGAAGAAAAATCTCAAGAATAAGAACGTCCAGCTCGTGGACGCACGAACGGCCAAGGAGCACTCAGGAGACGACATCCGGGCGCTCCGGGGCGGGCATATCCCGGGATCGATCCCTATCCCTTATGAGAGCGCCTGGATAGATCCGGAGGCGGCGAAGAAGCTGGCCGAGGGGAAGGTGAGGGACCGGCACGGGATGGGCCTGAAGGACGAGAAGGGCCTCAAGGATCTCTATAAGGGGCTGGACCCCAAGAAGGAAGTGGTCGCCTACTGCCAGACCGGCACGCGCTCGACGCAGACTTACGCCGTCCTCCGGGACATGGGGTTCGAGAAGGTCCGCAACTACGACGACTCCTGGATCGTCTGGGGGTCGAACCTGGACCTGCCGGCCGAGAACGTCTCCTACTACGACTTCGTGAAGGTCAACGCAGCCCTGAAGAAGATTGATGCTCTGGAGAAACGGCTGGACGCGATAGCCCCCAAGAAGTAGGGAGCGTGCCGAGACCGCGATGGAGTGCCAATGGGTGAGGAGCCGGGAGTTTCCCCTCCCGCGCTCCTCACGCCCTCTTTTTTCACCTCCCTGTTTTCCTTAGTCACTGTTTGCGAGGTCTTCGTCTTATCCGGTATGATACCCATGTGCTCTTATGACGCAGATCATGGACGCCAGAAGACCGATCGGCTAATCAATGAGTTGAAAAGGAGGTTGCTATGCACGGACTCGGCGCGGGGTTGCTGAGGGAACACCCTGTCTGGGGTGGAAGGATTTTCTTAATCATTGGGATGGTGGTTGGGATTCTTCTTTTCTGGTCATTGCCAAGGGCGGAGGCCAATTCCTGCGTTGCCTGTCATAAAACGCTGGCGGATCCCTCCCATGTCAAGCACTCCTTTCTCGAATGGGAGCAGTCGGTCCACGCCAGAAACCAAGTCACCTGCAACTTCTGCCACGGCGGGGACCCCTCCAAAGCGGAGAAGAAAGAGGCCCATGCGGGGGTCTTGAATTCGAACAACCCCAAGAGCCGGGTCTACTATCAGACGATCCCCAAGACGTGCGGGGCCTGCCATGACCAGTACCAGGCGTTCCAGCAAAGCCGCCACTACTTGATGCTCCAGAAAACAGGGAAGGGGCCCAACTGCGCCACCTGCCACGGCGCCATGGCGACGAAGGTGCTGAGCCTGAAGGAGATGCAGCAGACCTGTACGCTGTGTCATTCCAAGCCGTACCAGGCTTACGAGGCGCTGGCCATCGTCCGCAAGACGGCGCTGAGCGTGGCCCTGCTCAAGGACGCCCTGGGGGCCGCCAAGCAGGCCGGCAGCCCGGTCGCCGCGGCGGAGGCGGAGCTCGGGCAGGCGCAGGCCGAGCTCACGCAGGCCAAGCGGGCCTGGCACACCTTCCATATGAAAGAGGTCTTTGACAAAGGGATCGCCGCCTACGAGCACGCGCAGGCGACGAAAAATGAGCTGGACCGCGTGAAGGCGCCCAGGGCCTCTCCATGACATGCGATCCCATGTCTTCAGACCCCTCTGGATTGCGCTGGGCCTTTTCGCCTTCCTCCTGACGGCGCGCGCCCTGTATGTCCCGGGCGATTTCGGGGTCCATCGGGGGGACTATACGTACGGATGGTACCGAGCGGGAGATGAAGAAGACTGGAAAGCCGTGCCGGTAAAGCACCAGGGGAGGGAGTACTGCGAGGCCTGCCATCCCGAGAATTACGCCAAGATTACGGCCTCGAAGCATGCCCGGATCCAGTGCGAAAACTGCCACGGCCCGGCCCGCGACCATCCGGCGGATCCGCCGAAGCTCCACATCAACCGGGAGCGGGATCT
>JACRHK010000044.1 GCA_016217625.1 Nitrospirota bacterium | reverse complement strand
CTCCATTTCCAGGCGGCGGGGACCGTAACGGGCGCTGCGGGCCGCGACCCAGTCCCGGGCGAACCGGGCATCGTCCAGATAGCCGGCGGCTTGGAGATGAGCGATGGTGCGGGCAATCACCGGGGGATCGAACCCTTTGCGCGTCAGTCGCTCTTCGATCTCGCGCACCGAGCGGGCGCAGCGGGCAAGGAGCCGGTAGGCGAGTGCCCGCGCACGGGCATCAGAACTCTCAGAAGAGGACACCCTCAGAACTCATTGCTCATTGCTCATTGCTTAATAAACTCAATGTTCCCCGAACCGCTCGATCTTGAGGGTCCCCTCCGGGGCCGGCGCGTTTTTGCTGTGCTCTTCCGCCTCCCAGGCGAGGTCGCTGGTGGACTGAATCCCCCGTACCTTCAGGGCGAAGTCGTCCGGGTTGGAGCTGTTGCGGAGCGCCACCTCGTAGGAGATGAGCTCGCGCTGGTAGAGCTTCAGGAGCGACTGATCGAAGGTCTGCATCCCGTACTGGGAATACCCCGCCGCGATGACGTCGGGGATCAGCCGGGTCTTGTCGGGATCGATGATACACTCCCGGATCGTCTGCGTGGAGACCAGGACCTCCACGGCCGGCACCCGCCCTTTGCCGTCGGCACGGGAGACCAGGCGCATGGAGATGATCCCCTTGAGCACGCCGGCGAGCTGCAGCCGCACCTGCTTCTGCTGGTGCGGGGGGAAGACGGAGATGATCCGGTTGACCGTCTCGGCCGCGTCGATCGTGTGCAGCGTGCTCATGACCAGGTGCCCCGTCTCGGCGGCCACCAGCGCCGTCTGGATCGTCTCGAAGTCCCGCATCTCGCCCACGAGGACCACGTCGGGGTCCTGGCGGAGGGCCGACCGGAGCGCGCCGGAGAACGACTCGGTGTCCACGCCGACCTCCCGCTGATTGACGAGAGACTTCTTGTCGCGGTGGAGGAACTCGATGGGGTCCTCGATGGTGATGATGTGCTCGGAGCGGTGGGTGTTGATGTAGTCGATCATCGCGGCCAGCGAGGTGGATTTGCCGCTCCCCGTCGTCCCCGTGACCAGGGTGAGGCCGCGGGGCTCCATGGCGATCTTCTCGATCACGGGCGGGAGGTTGAGCTCGGACACCGTGAGGATCTTCATCGGGATCACCCGGAGCACGATCCCGACGGTCCCCCGCTGCTGGAAGACGTTCACCCGGAAGCGCCCCAGGCCCGGCACCGAGTAGGCCACGTCGATCTCGTTGCGGACCTTGAACTTCTCCTTCTGGGGCGGGGTCAGGATCCCGAACGCGGTGGCGAGGGCGTCCTCCTGCGTCACCCGCTTCTGCTCCGCCATGGGAACCAGCTTGCCGTCAATCCGCATCACGGGCGGACTGCCGACCTTCATGTGCAGGTCGGAGGCCCGACGCTCGACCGTGGTTTTCAACAGGTCATTGATGTTCATGGCGCCCTCAAGCCTGGCTTGCCCGCGCGTGGGCAGCCAGCTCTCGAACCTTGCTCTCGATCTCTCGCGCGACCTCCGGTTTCTCGATCAGGTAGCGGCGGGCCTGCTCCCGTCCCTGGCCGATCCGGTTCCCCCCATAGGCATACCAGGCGCCGCTCTTCTCCACGATCCCCCGGTCCACGCCCAGGTCGATCACCTCGCCGACCTTCGAGATCCCCTCGTTGAAGAGCACGTCGAACTCCGCCTGTTTGAACGGCGGAGCCACTTTATTTTTGACGACCTTGACCCGCACCCGGCTCCCGACGACGTCCTGCCCTTCCTTCAGCGTGTCGATCTTCCGGATGTCCAGGCGGACGGAGGCGTAGAACTTCAGGGCGTTGCCTCCGGTGGTGGTCTCGGGGTTGCCGAACATCACGCCGATCTTCATCCGGATCTGGTTGATGAAGACCACGGTGGTCTGCGACCGGCTGATCGCCCCCGTGAGCTTGCGGAGCGCCTGCGACATGAGGCGGGCCTGCAAGCCCATGTGGGCGTCCCCCATCTCCCCTTCCAGCTCGGCCTTGGGCACCAGGGCGGCCACCGAGTCCACGACGATGAGATCGATGGCCCCGCTGCGGACCAACGTCTCTGTGATCTCCAGGGCCTGCTCTCCCGAGTCGGGCTGCGAGATGAGGAGGTCGTCCGTCCGGACGCCCAGGCGGCGGGTGTAGTGCACGTCCAGCGCGTGCTCGGCGTCGATGAACGCCGCCACCCCTCCCGCCTTCTGGGCTTCGGCGATGGTGTGCAACGCCAGCGTCGTCTTCCCCGAGGCCTCCGGGCCGAAGATCTCCACAACGCGGCCCCGCGGCACCCCCCCGACGCCTAAGGCCAGATCCAGACCCAGCGAGCCGGTCGAGATGGCCGGGACTTCCGCGGGCACTTCGTCGCTCCCCAGCCGCATGATGGCCCCCTTGCCGAACTGCCGCTCAATCTGGACCACCGCCAGATCGATCGCCTTTGCCCGCTGATTCTTCTCCGCCATGTCCGTCGCTCCTTTCCCCTACCCCCTTAATCCCAGCCCCCTAATCCTTAACCCCCAGCGGCAGCGTGGCCAGCGGCGTATAGACCGCGCCGCTTGGACGAAGATCGCTCTGCATGAGGACAACCTCCCGGGCGTCGAAGGCGCCGACCGCCTGCCCCTGCAAACCCGCCACGGCCTCCCGCAAGGCCTCCAGGCGCCGCGATCCCTGAACCCTCCCCAGCGTCAGATGGGGCTGATAAGGACGCCCCTCCGGAGGGAACCCCAAGCGGGTACAGGTCTCCTCGATCCCCTCCTGTAACGTGCTCAGCATCCCGCGGGGGTCCTCCACGCCGATCCAGATGACCCGCGGCCGACTCCCCTTTCCCGAGTTGGGGAAGAAGCCCGGCCCCCCGATCTGAACGGGAAACGGGGGAACCCTTCCGCAGACGGAAGCCAAGCCCTCCCGCAGGGCCGGAATTTGCGTCGGCGCAACCTCCCCTAAAAATTTTAGCGTCAGATGGATCCCCTCCATCCGCACCCACCGGACCTCGGCCCCGCTCTGACGCAAGGTCTGCTGCACCCGAGCCAGCGCCTCTTTGATGGGAGGCGGCACCTCGATCGCCACGAAAGTCCGGACCGTCTCCATCCGTTTGAGTCAAGAGTCCTGTCACTCCTGACTGCTGACTGCTTTTCCTCAGGTCATGAGCATGCGCCGCAGGAGATCCAGGCTCCGCTGGGCCGCCTGCTCCCGGATCGCCCGGCGATCCCCCTCCAGCCGCCACTCCTCCACGCGCGTCTCGCCCAGGCCCGCCACCGCCCCATAGACCAGGCCCACCGGCTTCGTGAGGGTCGCGCCAGAAGGACCGGCGATTCCCGTGACGCCCAGGCCCAGCGTCGTGCCGCTGATGAACCGCACCCCCTCCGCCATCGCCCCCGCGACCTCCCGGCTCACGGACCCGTGGAGCTCCAGCAGGCGCAGCGAGAGATCCAGCAGGGCGGTCTTGGAGGCGTTGCTGTAGCAGACGACCCCCCGGTCGAAGTACCGCGAGCTGCCCGGCACGCTGGTGATCCGCTGGGCGAGGAGCCCTCCCGTGCACGACTCCGCCACGGCGAGCGTCAGCCGCCGCTGGGCGAGGATCAACCCCGCGATCTCCTCCAGCTCCTGTTGCCCTTCCCCATAGAGGAAGTGGTCCAGGCGGTCCCGGAGCGTCGCCTCGGCGGCGTCCAGGGCCTGGAGCGCTCCCCGCTCCTCCCCCCCGGCGGCGAGGCGCAGATCCACGCCCCGGGGGCCGGACGCGAACTGGATAGAGACGCGGCCCGGAGCCACACGCAGATCCCTGATCCGCCCGGCGACCTCCGTTTCCGAGAGGCCCGTGGTGCGGAGGATCCGCGCGTACGCCCCCTTCCGGCGCGGGAACCGCTCTTCCAGACGCGGCCGCACCGAATCGGCGAACACGGCTTCCACCTCGGCGGGCGTACCGGGCAGGGCGATCACGATCCGCCCTCCCTCTTCCAGCAATAAGCCGGCGACCGTGCCGAGCGGGTTAGGAAGCACCGAGGCCCCCGTGGGAATGAGGGCCTGCCGCTCACTCCACTTGAGACGCGGCTGGGCAATGGAGGCCTCCTGGAAGCGTTCCCGCATCGCCTCTTGGAAGACCAGCCGCCGCTTCAGCACCCGAGCCAGCACCTTCTTCGTGAGGTCATCTTCCGCGGGGCCGAGACCCCCCGTCAGGATGATCACGTCGGAACGGTGAAGCGCCTGGCTCAGGACTTCTTCGATGTCGTTCTCCCGGTCGCCCACGACGGTCTTCAGCCGGAGGTCGAACCCCAACCGGCCCAACTCCTCGGTGAGGAAGCGCGAATTGGTCTCGGTCTTCTCCGCCAGGAGCTCGCTGCCGACGGCGACACACTCCGCGCGCGGCGCGGCCTCGAAACCCCGCAGCCCCTTGCCTCCCCGTCGTACGGCCGTCCGCGTCTCCACGACAGCCTCACGCCCCGCCTGCTGTGGCTGGCGGCCAGAGGCTCCATCCCGCGCGCAAGCAGAGGTTGGCATAGAGGGCGGCCATCAGATCGTCCAACATGATACCCCATCCCCCGCTCACCCGCGTTTCGAGGAGGCGGATGGGGAACGGTTTCAGCACATCGAAAAGCCGGAAGAGAATGAAGCCGACGAGTAGCAACCCCCAGCCGAACGGCAGCAGGGAGAGGGTGAAGAGCATCCCCACGATTTCGTCGATGACGATCACCCGGCTGTCGGGCTCATCGTAGATCCGCTCCGCCTCCCGGGCGGCCCAGACGCCCGCGCCGAAGAGCATCGCCCCGATCCCCAGATAGAGGTGGGGGGCAAGATCCTTGAGGATCAGATAGAGCCCCACGCCCACCAGGCTGCCGGCGGTGCCCGGGGCCACCGGCGCATAGCCGCTGTACCCCCCCGTGGCGAGGAACGTGATCAGCGGCTGCAAGCGCGGCTGGCTCATGGCGCGTCCGTAAAGCAACGAGCGCTGCGCAACGCGGTCAGCATCTCCCGTGTTTTCTCGTTGCTCATTGCTCATTGCTCATTGACCCATTGACTTATTGACCCATTGACTCATTAACTTAATGACGCATTTTCTCATGACGCATCGATAAGCGTAAGTCTATCCCTCCCCCCCTCCCTTGTCAAGCTGGACCTCTCCACTCAAGGGTGGTCATCCTGGGGATGGGGACGTTGCAAGGTTAGACAAGTTATAGACCTCATAGCTCAACCATCCCTTCCCGCACCCACGCAAGCCCCCGACCCCGCCGCTCAATCACTCGTTATATGGCGCAT
>JACRHK010000040.1 GCA_016217625.1 Nitrospirota bacterium | reverse complement strand
TGTTGACCTTCGCCCTGACGCTCCTCCTGTGGTCACGCTTCGACCCCTCGACAGCCAGGATGCAGTTCGTCGAGTCGGTTCCCTGGATCCCCTCCTTCGGGATCCGTTACGCCCTGGGCGTGGACGGCATCAGCCTGCTGTTCGTCGTCCTCACGGCCCTGTTGACGATCGTCTCCATCCTGGTCTCGTGGACGGCGATTGAGCGGAAGGTCCGGGAGTTCCTGATCGCGCTCTTCGTCATGGAAGCGGCCATGAACGGCGTCTTCCTCTCCCTCGATTTCTTCCTCTTCTACCTGTTCTGGGAGGCGATGCTCATCCCGATGTACCTCCTGATCGGCGTGTGGGGAGGGCCGGCGCGCGTCTACGCCGCCATCAAGTTCTTCCTCTACACGCTGGTGGGGAGCGTCCTCATGCTTGTGGCGATCCTGGCCCTCTATTTCGCGGGAGGGCAGACGTTCGACATCCTGGCGCTCCAGGCCCAGCGCTTCTCCCCGGCGCTCCAGTTCTGGGCGTTCCTGGCCTTCTTCTCGGCCTTCGCCGTGAAGGTGCCGATGTGGCCCTTCCATACCTGGCTGCCCGATGCCCACACCGAAGCCCCGACGGCCGGGAGCGTCATCCTCGCGGGGATTCTCTTGAAGATGGGGGCCTACGGGTTCCTCCGCTTCTCGCTCCCCATGTTCCCCGACGCCACGGTGACATTCGCGCCCTTCATCCTCGTGCTGTCGCTCATTGCCATTGTCTACGGGGCGCTGGTGACGATGGTCCAGCGGGACCTCAAGAAGCTCATCGCCTACTCCTCCGTCTCGCACATGGGGTTCGTTACGCTGGGAATCTTCGCCCTCAATGTCGAAGGATTGGAAGGGGGGATTCTCCAGATGGTCAACCACGGCATTCTCACGGGCGCCCTCTTCCTTTGCGTGGGGATCATCTACGAGCGGACGCACTCCCGGGAGATTGCCGACTACGGGGGGATTGCCCGGAGCGCGCCGGTCTTCAGCGCGTTCTTCCTCATTTTCGGTCTGGGGTCGCTGGGGCTGCCGGGGATGAACGGGTTCGTGGGGGAGTTCCTGGTCCTGGTCGGCGCGTTTATCCATTCAAAGATCATGGCCGTGGTGGCGGCCTCGGGCGTCATCCTGGCCGCCGTCTATATTCTGTGGATGTTCCAGCGGGTCCTCTTCCAGGAGATCGTCCATCCGGAGAACGAGAAACTGCGGGACCTGAACTTCCGGGAGTGGATGGCGCTGCTGCCCCTGGCCGTGCCGGCGTTCCTCTTCGGCGTCTACCCCGAGCCGCTTCTACGCGTTCTCCACGCCTCCGTGGAGAAGCTCCTGATGCAGGTGCAGGCCCACGGCCCCACGGCCATTGCCTGGAGCCAGGCCCTTTCCTTCTGGTGAGGCGATGATCTGGGTGCAGACATACCTCGTTCCTCTGGCGCCGGAGCTGATTGTCCTAGTGACGGCTTGCGTGGTCCTATTAACGGACCTCTGGCTGCCCAAGGGGCGGAAGGGCTTCCTCGTGCCCATGGCGCTGATCGGTCTGGCCCTGGCTGCCTGGGCTACGATCCGCCTGGGGGACGGGACACAAATCGGCTTGGGCGGGATGTTCGTCCTGGACCCCTTTGCCGCGTTCCTGAAGTGTATCTTTTACGGTTCCACGGCCCTCGCAATCCTTTTGGGGATCCGTTATCTGGCAGTGGAGAAGATCCGACCGGGGGAGTATCATGCCCTGCTTTTGTTCTCGACCCTGGGGATGCAGTTCATGGCCTCGGCGGCCGACCTCCTGATGGTCTATCTGGGCCTGGAGCTGATGAGCCTGTCGCTCTACGTCCTTGTTGGCCTCCTCCGCCGCGACCCACGATCCAACGAAGCCGCCCTGAAATACTTCGTGCTGGGGAGCGTGGCCTCGGCCTTCCTCCTCTACGGGATCGCGCTCCTGTACGGCTTGACGGGGACGACGGGGATCCAGGCGGTGGGGACCTTCCTCGCGGGCGCTGACCTCGGAACGCCCGCCCTCTATCTGGCGTTGCTGCTCCTGACCGTGGGGTTCGGGTTCAAGATCGCCGCCGTCCCGTTCCACATGTGGGCGCCGGACGCCTACGAGGGGGCGCCTACCTCCGTCACAGCCTTCATGTCGGTCGGGCCCAAGGTGGCCGGGTTCGCCGTCCTGGTCCGGGTCTTCCTGGAGGCCCTGCCCGGGCTACAGGCGGACTGGACGGAGATCCTCATCGTCCTGGCGGCCCTCACGATGGTCGTGGGGAACGTGGCGGCGCTGGTTCAGAGCAACATCAAGCGGATGATGGGCTACTCCTCCATCGCCCACGCCAGCTACGCCCTCATCGGTCTGGCCGTCGGGGATCGCTTGGGGATCACGAGCGTCCTCGTCTACCTGGCCGTTTACGCCTTCATGAACCTGGGGGCGTTCGGCGTCATCCTGATCCTGAGAAAGGGGGAGACGATGCGCGAGGGGATCGAGGACTTCGCCGGCCTGGCCAAGACCCATCCGGTCCACGCCTTCCTCATGCTCCTGTTCATGTTCTCCCTTACCGGCATCCCCCCCACGGCCGGGTTCATCGGGAAGTTCTACCTCTTCCTGGCCGCCGTCCGGGCTGATCTCATCTGGCTGGTCGTCCTGGGGGT
>JACRHK010000047.1 GCA_016217625.1 Nitrospirota bacterium | reverse complement strand
CTTGACCAGGAGGGCATCCATGGCCACGCCCGCATTGTTCACCAGGAGGTCGATTCCGCCCCATCGCTGCAGGATGGCCTTGACCATCGCCTCGACTTCGTGGTAGACCCGGACATCGGCCTGGAAGACCTCGGCCTCGCCCCCCAGCGTTCGGATGGCCTCCGCCACTTTTCGGGCTTCCACCAGCCGCTCGCGGCAGTGGACAGCCACGCGGTCTCCTATCCTGCCGCATTCAAGCGCCAGTGCCCGTCCCAACCCTCGGGAGCTGCCTGTGATGAGGATGATACGGGACATGGGTTTATAGGCGGGAGAAGGCCAGAAGAACCGCCTCCAGGTCCTCTTCCGAATGGGCGGCCGAGACGCTGAGCCGGATCCGGCATGCGTCCGGAGGGACGGTCGGCGGTCGGATAGCCGGGGCATGGATTCCCAGATCGAGCAGACGGGCAGCAGCATGATGGGCCTCCGCGACACCGCCGAACCGTACCGGAAAAATGGGCGTTTCCGAACCCATCATGTCGAACCCCTGAGCCCGCAGACCGGCGACCAGCCGCTCCCGGTTCTTCCAGAGCCGCTCCCGACGCCAGGGCTCCTCGTCCACCAGTTCCAGGGCTCGAATGGAGGCCGCAGCAAGAGCCGGAGGGAGCGCCGTGGTAAAGATGAAACTCCGGCAGCGCTGGATGAGGTATGCGATCAACCCCTCATCACCTGTCACATAAGCCCCGAAGACGCCCAGGGCTTTCCCTAATGTCCCCATCTGGACCTCTACCTGATCCGTCAGGCCAAAGTGCTCCAGCGTCCCGCGTCCTCGCGGGCCCAGCACCCCTGTGGCATGGGCTTCATCGACCATGACCCAGGTTCCGTATTGCCGGGCAAGGGCGACGATCCCCGGAAGAGGAGCGAGGTCGCCGTCCATGCTGAAGACGCCGTCCGTCACGATGAGCTTCCGCCGGGCATCTGCCGTCTCTCGCAGCAGCGCCTCCAGGTGAGAGAGATCCCGGTGGCGATAGACCCACACGCGGGCCCGGCTCAGGCGGCAGCCGTCGATCAGGCTCGCATGATTGAGCTCATCGCTGAAGAGGGTATCTCCTTTCTCCACAAGCGCCGGGATGATCCCCACATTGGCCTGATACCCGCTGTTGAAGAGGAGAGCCCGAGGACGCCCTTCGAAAGCCGCCAGGCGGGCCTCCAGCTCTTCGTGCAGGCCGAAGTCACCGGCAAGCAGACGGGAAGCACCCGCCCCCACCCCGTAGGTTCCCAGAGCCCGAGAAGCTGCCTCCCGTAAAGCGGGATGGCGGGCGAGCCCCAGGTAATCGTTCGAGGCGAGGTTGACGACCTCCCGCCCTTCGATTAGGATCCGAGGCCCCCGGCCCGAGCCGATCACCCTGAGGCGACGGAAGAGCCCCTGGGCTTTTAGACCCGCTAGTTCCTGCTCAAACACGGAGATCCTCCGGCACGATGATACGGACAGCCGCGGGAACCACCTCGGCCGTCAGGGGAAGCGTCCCGAAGGGATCCCCATCCACCTGGACGGGTACCGGATAGGCGGAACCGACCTCCACCCGCGCGGTCTCCCAGCACCGGATATCGGGAGAACGGGGATGCCGGCCGGTCAAAAGTCCCCATCCATAGCGCAGCACCGCCCAAGGGCCCGGCCGCTGAAAGAGGCAGCAGAAGAGAGTGGGCTTCCGCACGTCCGCTCCGGGCGCCATGACGAACCGCCCTCCGTAGAAGCGCGCCTTGGCGATCACGAGATGGTACCCTTCATACGTCCCCTCTTCTGTCACGACCCGTAAGGGAGGAAACGGATAGCATAAAAGCCCTTTCGCCGCTTCCCAGACATAGACCCCCTTGTGGATGAGGGGCTTCGCATAGCGATCCACAGCGGCCACGACATAGCCGTCAAAGCCCACTCCCGCCGCAAAAGTGAAGCACCGCCCATTCGCTTTCCCCAGGGCGAGTGGGACAGACTTTCCCCGCCCGAGGACCCGACAGGCTCCATCGAGGTCGAACGGCAGGTTCAGCTCAAGAGCCAGGACATTCGTGGTCCCCAAAGGAATGATGCCCAACAGGACAGGACTCCCTGCAAGACCGTCGGCCACCTCGTTGACCGTCCCATCCCCGCCAGCCGCCACGACGAGGTCTGCTCCAGCCTGAACCGCCTGCCGGGCCAAGATTGTCCCTTCCCCTCTGCCTTGCGTCAAGCGCAGTTCGACGCGCAAACCTTCCCGCTGCAGCAAGCGGGCGATCGCCTCACCCAGCGAGGCTCTCGCTCCCCGAGCGGCCGGATTGAGGATGACGGTGGCTTGCAATTCAGCCCTGCCCATCCCGCAGGCGCCTCCACCACGCTTCCCAAGGAAGAGGGGGCTTCACGCTCCCGGCTTCAACGAGGAGCAGAGGGGTCTCCCGCAGATAGCGAACCAGTCTCTCCAGCGAACCTCCGGGAGTCATGAAGACGGCCCGTCCTCCGCTCTGTTCGCCCAAGGGTTTCAAGCGCGAAACCCTGACATACCCGAGTTGCTTGGACGCCACATACCCGCCGGCGTAGTCCGGATCGTCGGACCAGCACAGTTCGGCCACCACGCCGGGCGCATGGGCCACCTTCGTCGCGACGGCGAGCGCCTCCCTGACCCGGAGGAAAGGACGCCCCCAGGGGCGCAAGCGTTTCTCGATCACGCGGGAGGCCTCCGGAGTCCAGTCCATCTTCCGGGCCCGGACGCCACGACTCGGGTCCGGCTCCAGCCGCCTCCCCGT
>JACRHK010000009.1 GCA_016217625.1 Nitrospirota bacterium | reverse complement strand
TCCGGCAGGGTGCTCCTCCCGGCGCATCCGGGCCATCACGGCGCGAAGGGCGCGATCCGGGAGCTTGGCGAACGGCGTCGCCTTCTTGAGGAAGGTAGCGAGGCCGATCGTCTGCACCCGCTCCTGGAAGAGGAGGCCGACTTCGGCATGTCCGGCAAGAACGCGTTCGAACGTTTCCCGATCGAGGCGGGCAAGCTCCACCTCCCCGACGGACCGGACGGTGGCCGTTCTGGGGGCGTGCGTCAGCAGGGCCACTTCCCCGAACCCCTCGCCGGCCTCCAGGCGCGCAAAGACCAGGTCCTCGCCCTCCCGCCCTTTGCCCGTCACCTCCACCCGGCCGGATCGAATAAGAAAGAAACTGTCTCCCGGCTCCCCTTCCCGGATGATGACCGATCCGGGCCCGTAGCGGACTGGAACCAGGGCGGCTTCGAGATCTTCCTGCGCCTCCCGAGGCAGGGAGGCAAAGGGAGGGAACCCCGCCAAAAGAGAAGGCGCGGGGGCACGGTATGAGCCGCCTGCGCCCCTCGTCGGGTTCTGCCGGATGTGAAGTGAGCGCGTCACGGAGAGACGACCTCGCTATCGAGCGCCTGCCTGCCGGTAGGCAGGGGTTTCCGCTTGAACAGCCGCTCATGAAGAAACAGGATGCTGGATTTCAGCCGCAGGAGCCCGCGGCTCTCCATCCTCACCTCGCTTATCATAGGGGAAATCGCCCTCGGGGTCAAGCGCCCGTCAAGTGGGGTGGGAAGGGGAAGGTTGAGGTTGAGGTTGAGGTTGAGGTTGAGGTTGAGGTTGAGGTTGAGAAGGGGAATGGGGGATTTGTCGCAAGGCTAAAGCCTTGCCCTACATCTGCCCTACAAAAGTGCCGGGCGGGAGATAAACCCCCGCGCTGCCCCAAGGCGGGTACGCCTGCCCCGATCCCATCGGGGGTGCCCCGCCCTCCGCAGGCATAAAGCCTGCGGCTACACTTCTGACTTCTGACTCTCTTGACTTCACCCTCCCCGGGGGTATAATAGGGTTCGCGCCTGCCTGCCGGCAGGCAGGCCGAAGGAGCCCTTGTTGAAAGACACCGTCCTGAAGATCTTCGAGGAGAGCGCCAAGGTGAAGATGGCCTTCGCGCGGGAGCACGCCGACCTCATCCTGGAGGTCGCGTCCCTCCTCGTGCAGGCGTTTCAGCGCGGCGGGAAGGTCCTGCTGTTCGGCAACGGCGGCAGCGCCACCGACGCCTCCCACATCGCCGGGGAGTTCGTGAACCGCTTCCTGATCGATCGGCCCGGACTGCCCGCCATCGCCCTGACCACCGACCCGGCCGTCCTCACCAGCATCAGCAACGACTCCAGCTTCCAGGAGGTCTTCGCCCGCCAGATCAAGACCCTCGGCCGGGAAGGGGACGTGGCCGTCGGGATCTCCACCAGCGGCAACTCCCACAACATCCTGCGGGGGATCGAGGCGGCGCGCGACAAGCGGCTGCGCACCGTCGGCTTCACCGGCGGCAACGGCGGCAAGCTCGCCACGATGGCGGAGTTCACCTTCATCGTCCCCTCCCAGAGCGTCCCCCGCATCCAGGAAGCGCACATCACCCTGGGCCACACCCTCTGCCAGCTCGTGGATGAGACCCTCTTCGGCCACGGGAAACGCGCGGCCGCCAAGGAGACGCCATGATTCTGCTCACAGGGGGAGCCGGATTCATCGGGTCGGTCCTGCACTGGCGCCTGAACCAGCGGGGGGAAGAGCGGATCGTCGTGGTCGACCGGCTCCGGGACGGCCCCAAGTGGAAGAACCTGAGCGGACGGCGCTTCGAGGAGTTCGTGGACCGGGACCAGGCGTTCGCCTGGCTGGATCGCCACGGCTCGGCGATTACGGCGATTATTCATCTCGGCGCCTGCACCGACACGACGGAGACGGATCTTGATTACCTCATGGCGATCAACTACGCCTACTCCCAACGCCTCTGGCGCTGGGCGGTCGAGCGCGGCAGGCCGTTCCTGTACGCCTCCTCGGCCGCCACCTACGGCGGAGGGGAGCACGGCTACGAAGACGGCCTGGAGGGGATCGAGCGCTTCCGCCCCCTGAACGGGTACGCCTTCTCCAAGCAGGCCTTCGACCTGTGGGTCCGCGGCCAGGCGAAGCGGCCTCCCCAGTGGGCGGGCTTGAAGTTCTTCAACGTCTACGGCCCCCACGAATACCACAAGGGACGGATGGCCAGCATGGCGTTCCACGGCTTCCGCCAGGCCCGCGACGCGGGGGTCATCCGGCTGTTCAAAAGCCACCGGCCGGCATACGGGGACGGCGAGCAGCGGCGGGACTTCATTTCCGTCTTCGACTGCGTGGAGGTTATGGTCTGGCTCCTGGAGCACCCCCAGGTGAGCGGTCTCTTTAACCTCGGGACCGGCCAGGCCCGAACGTTTAATGATCTGGCCCGCGCCGTCTTTCAGGCGATGGAACGGGAACCGGCCATCGCATACTTCGACATGCCGGAGGACCTGCAGGGCAAGTACCAGTACTATACGGAAGCTCCCATGGCCCGCCTGCGATCCGCCGGCTACACCGCCCCCTTCCGCACACTGGAAGAAGGGGTGGGGGAGTACGTGCGGAATTATTTAATGAAGGACGATCCGTATTTGGAATAAAACAATGCAAAATGCAAATTGCAAATTGTAAAATGCAAAATAATTCTTACACTCTCCATTTTTCACTTTGCATTTTTCAATTTACATTTTACATTTCCCCTGCCTCTAGCGCTTCCCCAGAGAGGGGGTGATCCCTGCCCTGAGCGCCCGCCGCATCCGGAGCCCCCTTAGCGGTGATACCTCGCCGGGGATGCGCCATCCGCCCTGGCCGAAGGCCTTCGCAGGTATGCCTCAAGGCAAGGTGTTCCTTGATCCCCGCGACTATGCGTCCAGCGAAGGGCAGGGACCACCCCCTCACAGCGTTCATCCCCTTGACGCCATACGCCCAAAGTTTTACGATACGATATGACCGATCACCCGAAAATCCTCCCGCTCCCCGAGCTCCACGCGGCGCTGGAGAGCGACCGGAAAGCGGGAAGACGAATCGTCTTCACGAACGGCTGCTTCGATCTCCTCCACGTGGGCCATGTCCGCTACCTGGCCGAGGCCCGCCGCCTGGGTGACCTCCCTGGGCGCCCTGGCGTCCTCGTCGTGGCGATCAACAGCGATGCCTCGGTCCAGTCCCTGAAGGGCGCGCCGCGCCCCCTGGTACCCCAGGATCAACGCGCCGAGATCCTGGCGGCCCTGGAGGACGTGGACTATGTCACGATCTTCGATGCGCCCACCCCCCTCGCCGTCATCCAAACCCTCTTACCCGACGTGTTGGTCAAGGGAGGGGACTGGCCGGCCGACCAGATTGTCGGACGGGAGGCGGTCCTCTCCCGGGGGGGACGGGTCGTGACGCTCCCCTTCACGGAAGGGGCCTCCACCACGGGGATCGTGGATCGGATTCTCCAAATGTATGGCCATGCCCCTCGAGCGGAGCACTGAGGATCTTCGCGCGGCCCTGAGTCAGTCTGCGCAGTCCGGAACCATCGGCGTCAAGGGGATCGGCGGCGGAGCGCGGGCCTGGTTCCTCGCCCATCTCCTGGCGGAAACCCATCAGCCTCTGCTGGCGGTGCTTCCCACCGAGGAGGAGGCCGAGCGGCTGGCGGCCGATCTCCGCTTCTTCCAGACACATGCGAAGGCCCTGGGGATCCCTGAGGCTGTGTCGCGCGCCATCTGCCTCTTCCCTCCCTGGGAACTCCTCCCTTACGAATCGATCACGCCCGATCCTCTCCTCTCCGGCGCTCGGCTGGAAGCGCTGCATCTGCTGCGGAGCGATCCTGAGCCGGTCCTCTTCGCCTCCCTCAAAGCCTTGCTTCCCCGCCTGCTGCCGCCGGACGTGCTGGAGGCCGGCACGCAGAAGGTCGCCGTCGGCCGCGCGCTGCGCCTGGAGGAGTTCCTCGCGGCCCTCGCGCGCAGCGGGTACCGGAAGGTTCCGCTGGTGAGCCAGGTCGGCGACTTCAGCCGTCGGGGCCACATCCTCGATGTGTTTACTCCCGGACAGGAAGGCCCCTACCGGATTGAGCTCTTCGGCGAGGAGGTCGAGGAGATCCGGCTCTTCGATGTGGACACCCAGCGCTCCCTCGCCCGCCTGGAGGAGGCGCTGATCCTCCCCACCCGCGAGCTCCCGGAAGACCTGTCGCCCCGCGACCTGCCGCTCCGGCCCTTGAGCACCTTCCGCGATCACCTCTCCCCGGACACCATCCTGCTCCTCGTGGAGCCCGACCAGCTCCAGCGCCAGGCCGAACGCCAGGCCGAGGCGATCCGGCGGGGCCATGCGGAAGAAGCGCTCGGGTCCGCCGCAGGCGGATTCCCCTCGCCTTGGGATCTCTACCTCTCGCCCGACGAGCTGTGGTCCGCCTTAGGCGGACAGTGGCCGGCGATCCGGATCCTTCTGGATGAGTTGGGCGCCTCTCTGCCTCCAACCCGCCGCAGGCGGAAAGCTCCCTTCGCCACGCTTCTGGCCTGGGAAAGCCGATCCGCAGACACCCTCGACGTCCGCGTGGGGCCCCGCCGGCCGCTCGCCCGTGTGGCCGAGAAGATCAAAAGCTGGGAGCAGCAATGCCGGGTCTTCCTCACCGCCCCCAACGAGGGGCACGCCGCGCGCCTCAGGGAGATCCTGGAAGCGTACGGGGTCGAGCGGGTCACGTACCTGGTCGGCCCCTTGAGCCGCGGGTTCCTCCTGGAGCAAGAGCGGACCCTGATTCTCACGGAGGAGGAGATCTTCGGCGAGCGGGTCCATCCTCCCAGCCCGCCCAAGCGGTCGCGCCTGAGCCGGCTCGTTTCCACGTTCCACGCCCTCCGCGCGGGGGACTACGTCGTCCACGTGGAGCACGGCATCGCCGAGTACCTGGGGCTCCAGCACCTGCAGGTCGGCGGATTGGAGGGCGACTTCCTGGTTCTCCGCTTCGAGGGAAACGACCGCCTCTACGTCCCGCCGGACAAGATCGACCTCGTCCAGAAATATGCCGGGCCCGAGGGGCACCGCCCCCGCCTGGACCGCCTGGGGGGGAAAGCCTGGGAACGGACGTAGAGCAAGGCGCGCAAGGCGCTCCGGGAGATGGCAGAAGCGCTCCTCAGTCTGTACGCGGCGCGGCAGGTCGTGGAGGGAAACGCCTTCGCGCCCGACAGCGCCATCAGCCGGGAGTTCGACGCCGCCTTCGAATACGAGGAGACGCCGGATCAGCTCCGGGCCATCGAGGAGGTCGAGGCCGATATGGAGGCAACGCGCCCCATGGACCGGATCGTCTGCGGCGACGTGGGGTACGGCAAGACCGAGGTGGCTATGCGCGCCGCCTTCAAGGCCGTGCTCGATAACAAGCAGGTCGCCGTCCTGGTCCCGACGACGATCCTGGCCCAGCAGCACTGGCAGACCTTCACCGACCGGTTCATGGCCTTCCCCGTCACGGTCGAGATGCTGAGCCGCTTCCGCTCCCCCAAGGAGCAGCGGGCGATCCTCAAGCGGGTCGCCGAAGGGGGCGTGGACATCCTCATCGGCACTCACCGCCTGATCCAGCAGGACGTGCGCTTCCACGACCTGGGCCTGGTCGTCGTGGACGAGGAGCACCGCTTCGGCGTCGCTCACAAGGAGGCGCTCAAGCAGATCCGGAAGCAGGTGGACGTGTTGACGCTCACCGCCACGCCCATCCCCCGGACACTGCACATGTCGCTCTCCGGCATCCGGGATCTCTCGGTCATCGAGACCCCGCCCGAGGACCGGCTGGCGATCCATACCTTCGTCCAGCGCTTCGACCGGAAAGTGGTCCGGGAGGCGATCCTCCGGGAGCTGGAGCGCGGGGGACAGTGCTACTTCGTCCACAACCGGGTTCACTCCATCGACCGGATCGCCGCCTTCCTCCAAGATTTGGTCCCCGAGGCCCGCTTCGCCGTGGCCCACGGCCAGATGCGCGAGGCCGCGCTGGAGAAGGTGATGCTCCGTTTCCTCCGCCGCGAGGTGGATGTTTTAGTCACCACGACCATCATCGAGTCGGGCCTGGACATCCCCACGGCCAACACCATCCTCATCCACCACGCCGAGCGGTTCGGCCTGGCCCAACTCTACCAGCTCCGGGGCCGCGTGGGGCGCTCCCGCCACCGCGCCTTCGCCTATCTGCTGGTCTCGGAGGGGAAGTTGCTCAGCGAGGAGGCCCGCCAGCGCCTCCGCACGCTCCAGGAGCTCTCCGAGCTGGGGGCCGGCTTCCAGATCGCCGCGCGCGACCTGGAGATCCGGGGGGCGGGGAACGTCCTGGGAGCGGAGCAGTCCGGCCACATGGCCGCCGTCGGCTTCGACCTCTACTACCAGCTCCTCGAACAGGCGATCCAGGAATTGAAGGGCGAAGAGATTGCGCCCGTGTCCGAGCCGACGCTGCACCTCGGCATCTCCGCCTACCTCCCCGAAACGTACATCCCCGACATCTCTCAGCGCCTTGCCTTGTACAAGCGGATCGCGGCCTGCCGGGACGAGGCGGAGATCGACGCGCTGCGCGAGGAGATCCGCGACCGGTTCGGCCCCCTGCCGCCGCCGGCCCTGGCACTCTTAGAAATCATGGGGATCAAGATTCACGCGCGCCGGATGCGCCTGAGCCGCGTCGACGTCCGGCCGCCCTGGGCGGAGCTCCGCTGGGATGAGATCACGCTGATGGATCCCGACCGCCTCATTCAATGGGCGCAGGCCGAACCCCGGAGGGTGCAGCTCCTCCCCGAAGGAGGGGTGCGCCTCCGCTTGAGCGGCGCCGATCGCCTGCAAGAGCTGAAAAAAGCCTTGCAGGCCGTGGGGTGATGTGGTATAAAAACATGTTGCGCGTCTCACGCTACACGCTTCACGTCTCACGTTTATGATCTTAACGTGCGACGTGTAACGTGCGACTTGCAACGTGCGACGTGAACACACATTCCGTGGAGGACTCATGCCGTTCAGAATCGTAGCAATCACCGCTTCCCTATGGTTGGCCTCGTGGGGTCTCGTCGGCTGCAACTCCGGCGTGCCGGCCCCGGAGAAGGGCCAGGTCCTGGCCGAGGTCAACAAAAAACAGATCACCGTGGAGGAATTCAACAAGGAGATCGAGAAGATCCCCCCCTTCATCCGGCCGATGTTCACGCAGAGCGACAAGGGGAAACGCGAGTTCCTCGACGACCTCATCACCCGGGAAGTCGTCTTCCAGGAAGCCGGACGGCAGGGGCTGGATAAAGACCCCGAGTACCTCAAGCGGCTGGAGGAGTTCCAGCGCAACGCCCTCCTGGAGGTCCTCCTCAAGAAGGAGGTGGAAGACAAGGCCTCGGTCACCGAAGAGGAGGTCAAGCAGTACTATGCCGCGCACAAGGAGGAGTACCGGGACGACAAGGTGCGGGCCAGCCACATCCTCGTCAAGACGGAGGAGGAGGCCAGGGCCGTCGAGCAGGAGCTCAAGAAAGGAAGATCCTTCGCAGAACTTGCCAAGAAACATTCCACCGACGCCGCAAGCAAAAAGAGCGGCGGCGACCTGGGGGAATTCAGCCGGGGGCAGATGATCCCCGAGTTCGAGCGGGCGGCGTTCACCCTCAAAAAGGGGGAGATGAGCGGGATTGTCCGGTCCGAGTACGGCTACCACCTCATCAAGGTCACGGACCGGAAGGAGGGGAAACTCCAGGAGATCACCCAGGTCTCCGGCCAGATCCGCCAGAAGCTCGTGAGAGACCGGCAGCGGCAGGTCTTCGAGGCCTGGATTGCGGGGCTGAAAAAAGCGGCCACCATCCACGTGAACGACGAGCTGCTGAAGTCCGCTGGAGGCGGAGCCGCAGGCGAAGCGCCCGCGGCGAAGCCGAAGGGGGAGTGAGTGGTGAGTGGTGAATGAGTCAATGAGTCAATAGGTTATTAAGTCAATAAGTCATTAAGTAGGTATTGACTCATTGACTCATTGACTCATTGACTCATTGACTATTTTCCCTTACACTTCCCTGTCCGCGAGCGCCACGAGGCCGGGGAGATCTTTCCCCTCCAGTAGTTGCAGGGAGGCGCCGCCGCCCGTGGAGATGAACGACATGTGCTCCGACTCCCCGGCGCGGTGGACGGCGTCTGCCGTGTCGCCGCCTCCCACGATGGTCAGAGCGTAGGCGTCGGCCACGGCGTGGGCGAGGGCCATCGTTCCCCGCGAGAAAGCGTCGATCTCATAGACCCCCATCGGGCCGTTCCAGAAGATCGTCTTGGCGTTGGCCAGCGCCTCGGAGAAGAGCTTCACGGAGGCGGGGCCGATGTCCAGGGCCCTCCACCCCTTCGGGATCTCCTGCGTGGGGACGATCTTGGTCTCCACGCCGGAGCTCACGTCCTGGGCGATGACGCAGTCCACGGGGAGGTAGAACTTCACCCCCCGCTCGCGGGCCCGATGCCGGATCCGCCGGGCGGCCTCCAGCATCTCGTCCTCCACGACGGAGTCGCCGACCTCGAACCCCCGGGCCTTGATGAAGGTGAAGGCCATCCCGCCGCCGATGATCACCTTGTCCACCCGCTCCCCCAGGTTCTCGATGACGCCGATTTTCCCCGAGACCTTCGCCCCGCCCAGGATCGCGACGAAGGGCCGCGTGGGGTTGGCCACGACCTCCTCGAGGTACTCGACCTCCTTCTTCATCAGAAAGCCGGCCACGGCGGGCCGGACGATCCGGGGCAGGCCGGCGATGGAGGCATGGGCGCGGTGGGCCGCTCCGAAGGCGTCGTTCACGTACACGTCGGCCAGCCGGGCGAGGGCCTTGGCGAATTCGGGTGCGTTCTGCTCCTCGCCGGGATGGTAGCGAAGGTTCTCCAGCAGGATCACGTCGCCCGGTTGCATCCGCCCGACCGCCGCCTCTGCCTCCGGCCCGATGCAATCGGGCTGGAAGAGGACCTCCTTGTTCAGCAGGCGTTGGAGCCGCTTGGCAATCGGCTGGAGGCTCAGCCGCGGGTCGCGCCCCTTGGGGCGGCCGAGGTGGGACGCCAGGACGACCTTCGCCCCCCGATCCAGCAGGTAGTTGATCGTCGGGAGCGTGGCGCGGACCCGCCGATCGTCCGTGATGTTCAGGTTCGCGTCCAACGGCACGTTGAAGTCGGCCCGGACAAAGATCCGCTTTCCGGTAATCTTCACATCCTCGATTGTCAGTTTCTTATTCATCGACTCTCCTGGCTCATGCTTCGCGCTCCGGGCGTTAGCGCTAGGTTAAGGTTAAGGTTAAGGTTAAGGTTAAGGTTAAGGGGCCAAGTATCAGTACTTGTCGGTCACCAAAGTATCAATACCTCTCGGTCAGTGAACTCCGTATACTAGGGGGGACGGACTTGTAAAATGGGAGGGACCAATGGCTAAAAAAATCGTATTGCGGAGCAGCGCCGGGCGATGGTGGCCGCCGTGCGGCGCGGCACAGCCCTGCGAGCCGCGGCACGGGTGTTCCGGGTCAGTCTGTCTACGGTGCAGTAGGGGGTCCGACGGGCGGTGGGGCACCGATTGGACCGGGTGGAGTGGGAGAACCGCCCCCCCATTCCCCATGCCACGCGACGGACGGTCGCAGAGATGGAGGACCTGGTGCTGACCGTGCGCCGCGACCTCAAGGAGCACAGCCCTCTCGGCGAATATGGCGCCGTGGCCCTCCGCCGCGCATTGCTCCTGCACGGGGTGGGTGGCGTACCCTCGGTGCCGACGATCAACCGCATTCTCCGCCGCCGCGGGGCCTTCGATGCCCAACGCCGCGTGCGGCGCCCGCCTCCGCCCCGAGGGTGGTACCTGCCCGACGTGGCCCAGAGTCGGAGGGAGTTGGAGAGTTTCGATATTGTCGAAGGGCTGGTGATCCAGGGTGGGCCCCAGGTGGACGTGCTGACGAGCATCGCCCTGCATGGGGGCCTGGTCGGCGCGTGGCCGACGGATGGACTCACCGCCCGCCTGATCACGGAGATCTTGGTCACGCACTGGCAGGAGGTCGGCCTGCCGGCCTATGCCCAGTTCGACAATGATACGCGGTTCCATGGCCCGCATCACTACCCCGACGTGATCAGCTCGGTCATGCGACTCTGCCTCAGCCTGGAAGTCATCCCCGTGTTTGTCCCCCCACGGGAGATGGGCTTTCAGGCCGCCATCGAAAGCTTCAACGGCCGGTGGCAGGCCAAGGTCTGGACCCGGTTCCACCATGCCTCCTTGGCGGCCCTGCAAGCCCGGTCGGCTCTGTACGTCGCGGCCAGTCGTGCCCGCGCGGCGAGTCCACTGGAGTCCGCACCCGCGCGGCGACCGTTCCCCCCGCACTGGCGGTTCGACCTCCTGGCTCCGCTGCACGGCCAGCTCATCTTTCTGCGCCGCACCAGTGAGGGCGGCTCGGTCAGCCTGCTCGGCCGCCCCCTTCCCGTCGCCCGGCTGTGGCCGCAGCGTCTCGTCCGCTGTGAGGTGGATCTCACAGCGGAACGCATCCGGTTCTACGCCCTGCGGCGCCGGGATCCCGCTGGGCAACCGCTGCTCAACGAAGTGCCGTACCGGCTGACACCCCGTAGGGGGCATCCGTGACCGAGAAGTGCTGATACTTGTCATAGAATCACGTGTCAAGTGACCGAGAGGTGCTGATACTTGTCTGTTAAGGTTCAAATCAGCCTGAGCCTCAACCTCAGCCTCAACCTCAATAATCTTAGCACGGTGGACCCCTGCGGTGGTAGTCCGACGCCCAAAGCGAACGCGGAAAAGGAGCGGCTTTTCCTCCTTGACATACGCCTCACTTTGAGGCAGGATATTGTGTCAACGGTTTTGGCGTCCCCGAAGCCCGCAAGGCGCTCCGGGGTTTCTTGTTTGACCCACTGTCCCAAAGGAGGGCATCCGGATGACGACCAAGCTCTATGTGGGGAACCTTTCTTACCAGGCAACGGAGGAGTCCCTCCAAGCGCACTTTGCGCAAGTCGGGGAGGTCGTTTCAGTCCGGCTCGTCAAAGACCCCTACACCGGTCAGGCGCGGGGGTTCGGCTTCGTGGAAATGGCGTCCGAGGAGGCGGCCCAACAGGCTATCTCTCAGCTCAACGGCCAGAACTTCCTGAACCGATCCTTGACCGTGGCCGAGGCGCGGCCCCAGGCGCCCCGCGAGCGCACCGGGGGATTTGGTGGACGGGGCCGTCGCGAGGGGCCGGCACGGGGAGGCCGGAGGCGATAGTGGAGGTCCGGGTCTACGGCAACCAGATCGAGAAGGCCCTCAAGGTCCTCAAGCGCCAGATGGCGAAGGAGGGCCTGCTCAAGGAGCTGAAACGCCGCCAATCCTACGAGAAGCCTTCCGTGAAGCGGAAGCGGAAAGCGCGGGAGGCCCGCAAGAAGCGCCTGAAAGCCCTCCGCGGATCTCCGTAAAACCAACCCCAGTCTTCGCGGTCAGTCTTCACTTGACAGATCTGGATAGATTTGATATAAACTTGCCAAACCAATACCTTTTCTCGCGCCCAACTCCGAACCGCTAAACCTCGGGCGACCGGGGGGCAGAAAGCCGCGGGTCCCTCCTCAACGGGACAGCCGGGTTGCCGACAAGAGGGCGCTCCTAGAGGAGAAGCATGCGAACCTCTCGAAGCGCGTCTCGGCAAAGCGGAGGATCAATCCCCTACGACGGCGGCACCCGCACCACTCCCGAAGAACCTACCCAACTCCTGTTAGCCGTTCCCTGTCGCGTCTATGCCGAAGGGCTGGCTGCGGCCCTTTCCCAAGAGCCGTCCTTCCGCGTTGTAGGGCATGCTCTCGATCCCCAAACTCTCCGGGAGCGATTCACGCGGCAGACTCCCCACGTCCTTCTGATGGATCTGACTGTT
>JACRHK010000038.1 GCA_016217625.1 Nitrospirota bacterium | reverse complement strand
TTTGCATTTTGCCTTTTGCATTTTCCTGAAACACTGTATAGTAGGGGCAGGATGGCGCGAAAGTCAAGACAGCTTCTGCGATTGGAGGGAGACGCCTACTGTTTCGGTTGCGGGCCCAGGAACCCTCGCGGGCTCCGTCTCCGCTTCGCCGTGGATCGGCAGCGGCGCGCGTTGACGACCACGTACCGCTCGCTCCGCGCGCATCAGGGGTACCGGGGGCTTCTTCATGGGGGCATCCTGACGACGATCCTGGATGAAGCGATGGGCCGTCTCGCCTATGAACTGGAGAGGCCCGCGGCAACCGCCCGATTAGAGGTTCGCTTTCGCCTGCCCGTCCGGGTGGGGGAACGCTTGCGCATTGAAGCGTCGATTCAGGCTGTGAAGAGAAAGGCGCTGAAAGCCCGGGCCCGAGCCTTAACGGCAGATGGGGAGGTGGCGGCCGAGGCCGAAGCGCTGCTCATCCGGTCTTCCGAATCTGCATGAAGTCAACCCCTCTTACCACTGAAACCCTCCTCCAGCAGCTCAAGGCGCGCGCTGATCGGCCGCTCCTGTTCAAGGAAATCCAGCAGCTTCTCCGGATTCCGAATGCCCAGCGCCACACGCTCAAGCGGCTCCTGAAGGCCCTCCTGCAAGAGGGGGCCTTGGTGAAGACGCGGGAGAACCGCTACGGCCTCCGCGAGCGGATGCGCCTCGTGACGGGCAGGCTCCGGGCGCACCGGGAGGGATACGGCTTTCTGTTGCCGGAAGAAGAAGGGGTGCCGGATATCTACGTCCCCCGGCGGGGGATGGAGGGGGCGATGGACGGCGACCGCCTCCTCGTCCGGGTGGAGTCGCAGGACGACCGTTCCTCAGGGCAGGTGGTCCGGATCCTCGAGCGCGCCCACACCAAGGTGGTCGGACGTTTTGAGGCGGGTCGCACGTGGGGGTATGTGGCGCCCACGAATCCGAAGTTTTCCTTCGACCTTCTCGTGCCGCGCGGCAGCGCGGGCGAGGCCCGCCCCGGCGATCTGGTGGTAGCGGAAATCCGCTCGCACCCCACGGGGAAGCGGCCGCCCGAGGGGCGGGTCGTTCGCGTCCTGGGAAGGCCGGAGGATTCGGGCGTCGACACCGAAGTCATCATTGCCGAGCACGAGCTCCCGCTCCGCTTCCCTCCGGACGTCCTGGCCCAGGCCCGCACCATCCCTCAGACCGTGACGCCCCGATGGCCATCGGGGGGCCGCCGCGATCTCCGGAAGCTCCCCACCGTGACGATCGACGGCGAGAATGCCCGCGATTTCGATGACGCCGTCTCGATCGAGAAGTTGCCCGCCTCGGGCGGGGGCGGCTACCGCCTCTGGGTCCATGTGGCGGATGTGGGCCACTACGTCCCCTGGGACAGCCCCCTGGATCAGGAAGCCCGCCATCGGGGGACCTCCGTCTATTTCCCCGATCGGGTGCTTCCGATGCTTCCCCATGAGCTCTCCAACGGCATCTGCTCCCTGAACCCCCGGGTGGACCGGCTGGCCGTCACGGTAGAGATGACGTTCAACCGCAAGGGAGAGCGTACGGCGTATGCGATCTACGAGAGCATCATCCACTCGCACGCCCGGATGACTTACACGGCCGTCCGTCAGATCCTGACCGACCGGGATGAAACCCTCCGCGCGCGCTATGCCGCGCTGGTTTCCCGCTTTGAGGATTTAGCTGCCCTGGCTGAGATCCTCAGGTCGCGGCGGTTCGCGCGGGGAAGCCTGGACTTCGACCTGCCCGAGCCGGAGATCTTGCTCGACCTCCGGGGCCGGCCCACGGCCATCCTCCAGGCCGAGCGGAACGTGGCCCATCGCCTGATTGAGGAATGCATGCTGGCGGCCAACGAAACCGTGGCCGGTCATCTGACCGACGCCCGGATCCCGCTTCCCTATCGGATCCACGAAGAGCCCGACCCGCTCAAGGTGGCGGATCTCCGGGAACTGATCGGCCACTTCGGCTTCATGCTCCCCCATCCGACCCGCGTCAAACCCAAGGATCTCCAGGCTATTCTGGAGCAGACGCGCGGTCATCCCGAGGAGCGGTTGATCCACACGGTCGTCCTCCGGACGCTCAAGCTGGCGCGGTATGCACCCACCAACGTCGGGCACTTCGGCTTGGCCTCCGCCTGCTACACCCACTTCACCTCCCCTATCCGCCGCTACCCCGACCTGATCGTCCACCGGATCTGGAAAGAGAGCGCGAAACCGGGGGGGCTGACCGGCCGCCGGGTCCGCGAGCTTCTGGAAGCCCTTCCCGGGCTGTCCGTTCATGCGTCGCACAGGGAGCGGATCGCCATGGAGGCCGAACGGGAGGTGGTGAATCTCCTGAAGGCGCGGTTCCTCCAGGAGCGGATCGGGAAGGAGTACCGGGGGTTCATCACGGGGGTGCAGCCGTTCGGATTCTTCGTCCAGTTGGAGGAAGCGTTCGTCGAGGGGCTGGTGCATGTGAGCACCCTGCATGACGACTACTACCTCTATCACGACAAGCTCCACACCCTGGAGGGGGAGCGAACCGGCCGCCGCTTCCGCCTGGGCGATCCCGTCGTCGTCCGCGTGGAGAAAGTGGACCTCGATGCGCGGCAGGTCGATTTCCGGCTCGCAGATCAGGGTGAAACGCGAAGAGACGTAAGGCGGAAGGGGTGAGGCGGGAGGCGCAGAAGGCTAGAGGCTAAAGGTTAGAGGCAATTACATAAAACTTCGAGCTTCAAGCCTCCAACCTCTAACCTCTATCGACCATTCACTCTTCACCATGCTCCCCGATCCTTACCGCCCCATCGCCCGCGCGATCCCGATCGGCGAATGGCTGAAGGAATGGTTCCTCCGCCGCGTGCGTTCCGACATCCTCCGGCTGCTGCAATCTCACGCTGTAAGAAACGTGTTGGACCTGGGGTGCGGACCGGGGAGCTTTTCCCGCCGCCTCGCTCATGCGGGACTCGTCCCCGTTGCCCTGGATGCCTCGCCGACCATGCTGGCTCAGGCGAGAACCAAGACGCAACGCGCGCCGCGCTTTCCCCTCGTCCTCGGCGATGCGGGGCATCTCCCCTTGCAGCCGGTCTTCGATGCGGCCGTCCTCAGCCTGGCCCTCCATGAGATGGAACCTGCCCTGCGCGAGACCGTGTGGGCCGAGATGCAGCGGGTCGTGCGGCCCGGCGGGCTTCTCGTTTTCGTGGACTTTACCCTGCCTGAGCGCACCACTTTCTATGCCCGAGGGATCCTGGCCTTCTTCCGGTTCGATGAGCGGCAGATCGGCCGCATCCACCCACCGCATTATGCGAACTATCTGGACTGCATGGCGCACGGCGACCTCACCGCCTGG
>JACRHK010000037.1 GCA_016217625.1 Nitrospirota bacterium | reverse complement strand
ATTGACGTCGAGCGCGCCAGGGCGGCGCTTGATCGGGCCCGGGAACGGCTCGCCCGCGGCGGGCCCGATCTGGACATGGCCCGGGCCGAGGCGGCGGCCGCCCGCGCGACCATGCGGCTCGAGGTGGCGAAGAAACGGCGGATCGCGCCCGGCGATTAAGAGCATCCTCGCTCCGCACGGGGAGTCGAGTCTTCGACCGCAGGGTGGTGGGGAGGTATGGCCGACGTCCAGGACCTGGAGACCCTCATCAACTCCCGCTATCCGATCCTCTATCTGGAGACGCATGAGGAGCGGAGGGCGGAAGATCTGCTTGAGGGGATTGCCCACCACCTGGGCCTCGCCCTGTTCACCTGGACGGCGACGGAAGGGCTCCGACGCCAGGGCCAGGACAAACCGGTCTACCAGACCAAGGCGCCCATGGAGGCCCTGGGGTTCATCGGGACCTCGGACCTGCCGGCCCTCTATCTCCTGAAAGACTTTCACCGCTACCTGGAGCAGCCGGAGGTGGTCCGAAAGCTCCGGGACATCTGCGGGGCCTACCGGAAGGCGCGTCGCGCCATCCTGATCTGCTCCCCCGTCGTCCTCATCCCCCCCGAGATCGAGAAGGATACGGTCCTCTTTACGCTGAAGCTTCCCACGAGAGAGGAACTCCGCGCCCTGCTCCGGGAGGTGGAGACCGATCCTGTCGTGGTCCGCGGAGCGACGGTCCTGCTCAACCCTGCCGAGGAGGAACGGGTTCTCCAGGCCCTGGCGGGCCTCACGCGGGCCGAGGGCCGGCGGGCGATCCTCGAGGCGCTGGCGGACGACCGGTGCCTGTCGATCGAAGACCTCCCGAAGCTCCTGAACGTCAAACGTCGGGCGCTGGGGAAGGACGGCGTCCTGGAGTATTACGAAGGGGGCGAGACGCTGGATGACGTGGGAGGGATGGAGCGGCTGAAGGCCTGGCTGGCCAAACGACGGGAGGCCTTCACCCCGGAGGCGAAGGCGTTCGGCCTCGACCCTCCGAAGGGGCTCTTGCTTGTCGGCGTCCAGGGATGCGGCAAGAGCCTCTGCTGCAAGGCCGTGGCCCGTTCCTGGGGGCTGCCGCTCTTGCAGTTGGATCCGGGCCGGCTTTACGACAAATACATCGGCGAGACGGAGCGCCGGCTCCGCCAGGCCCTCCAACAGGCCGAAGCGGTCGCCCCTGTTGTCCTCTGGGTGGATGAGTTGGAGAAAGGGTTTGTTGCCGTGGGAAGCGCCGAGACCGATGCCGGCGTCTCCGCCCGGGTCCTAGGAAGCTTCCTCGGCTGGCTCCAGGACCGCCGGGCGGCCGTCTTCGTGGCGGCCACCTCAAATAACATCCAGGCCCTGCCGCCGGAGCTGCTCCGCAAAGGGCGGTTCGATGAGATCTTCTTCGTGGACCTCCCCCGGCAGGCGGAGCGGGAGGCCATCCTGGCGATTCATTTGAAGAAGCGGGGGAGAGACCCCGCGCGGTTCGAACTGGCGGCGCTCGCCGGAGCCGGCCGGGGTTTCAGCGGGGCCGAGCTGGAACAGGCGATTGTCGCGGCGCTCTACAGCGCCTTTGCCGGCAAACGCGAGCTGACCACGGAGCTGATCCTGGAGGAGATGCGGCAGACGGTCCCCCTCTCGACGACCATGCGGGAGGAGGTGGAAGCGCTCCGGGCCTGGGCGAAGGGACGCACCGTCATGGCCGGCTCCGAGAGCGGAACGCCGTGATAATAAGCAGCTATCAGCAGTCAGCTTTCAGCTCTGGCTGACGGCTGAACGCTGAGGGCTGAGCGCTTGCTCTTACACTGCGATGACGCCCTTGATCTCCGGCAGGTTCTGGCGGAGGATCCGCTCCACGCCCATCTTGAGCGTCATCGTCGAGGCGGGACAGGACCCGCAGGCTCCCTGGAGGCGAACCTTCACGTATCCGTCCTCCACGTCCACCAGCTCAATATTGCCCCCATCGGCTTGCAGCATGGGGCGGATCATGTCCAAGGCCGCTTCTACCTGTTCTCGCATCCGTGACTCCTTTCGTCCAATAAGCTGCCAGCCCCGCTCAGTGTGGGGCTCAACTTGGTTCAAGATAGCACATTCTGGGTTCAAGATAGCACATTCTGGCTGGAAATGCCAGACATTTCATCGGCGGCGCTTTCCCCTGGCCTCTTCGGCCAGGATCGCCCTGGTCAAGGTGTGCCGGATCGTCGATTTCAGCTCGGGGTCAGTAATCTCCTCCACCACGGCCTCGACGCGTGCCGTGCCCTCGAGAGAGAGGGCGGCCGGGAGGCGGCTTTGAGGGGGCGTCGCAGCCTCCGGGAGATCTCCCACGCGGAACCGGAGGTTCAGCAGCAGCCTCCGCCCCATGCGCGCGTTGAGACGCTCCAGGATGTCGGTTTTCAGGAGGGAAAGCTCCTGCATCCAGGGGGAGCTGTCGACGACCACGTGAAGGGTTTTCCCCTGCAGCCGAGCGGGCCAGGCGTGCCGGGCGACCTGCTCGCCCACGGCGTCGGGCCACTCGCGGAAGACCCGGTACTCGTGGATCCGCTCCTGCAGGCCGTAGCTCCGGAGGATCTCCTCCAGGACCCGGCTCATCGGGTGGGGCGTGGACACGCTGGTCGCCATCTCATCCCCAGTCTAGCAGAGCCGGCCTGCTGCTGCAATTCATAATGCCCCGTGAAACCAGCAATAAGCGCCTAAGTGTTTGTGAAGAATTCAATAAGCGCCGAAGTCGTATAGACGTCTACCCCCAATTGTTCAAAGTCTTTATCGTTACTCCAGATGGGGCAGTTCAGTTTGAGGCTGAGGGCAAGGAGGTGGGCATCATCGGGGTCTCTGCCACCTATCAGTTTTGTCGCCTTCTTGAGTTCGTTCTTGTAGAATTCCTCGTCACAGATCACCAGGGGGAGCAATGATAAGGCGAGAAAGAGCTTATCGAGAGGAAGGTTTCGCCTGGAAGAAAGTACCGGAAGAT
>JACRHK010000045.1 GCA_016217625.1 Nitrospirota bacterium | reverse complement strand
GGAAAGAGTAAGCGGTCTCCCGGGTGAGGTAGAGTTCCACCTCGCCGGGATTCAGGTACTCCAGATACAGGTAACCTCCCAGGACACCGAGGAGGGACAGGAGGACAAGGAACAACTTAACAGGCAACTCGCTCTCCTCTTAGTCCAGGGAAAGCCGGATCCGCCGCGCGTCGCCCCAGAGCTTTTCCAGCTCGTAGTAGCGGCGGGTCTCGTCGTCAAAGATGTGGACGATGAGGTCGCCGTAGTCGAGGAGAATCCACCGTCCCGGCACGGCCCCTTCCACATGGGAGGGTTCCGTCCCTTCCTGGGCCAGCGCCTTCTGAACCGCTTCCGCGACGGCACGGGTCTGGCGTGTCGTGGCTCCGGAGCAGATCAGGAAGTAATCGGCGAGGAGAGACACCTTCTGCACATCCAGCGCGAGAAGGCCGGTGGCCTTTTTCTCGTGGGCTGCCCGGGCCGCACAGAGCGCCTTCTTCCTGGATGTCAACAATCCTTCCGCCCGTCCCTCCTTACCGGTAAAGTCCTTGTGCAATTATATACGACTCCACGGGTTCCGGCAAGTAGTATTTGATGCTCAGACCCGCTCGGATCCGCTCTCGAATCGCCGTGGAAGAGAGGGGAAAAGGGGGGATGGCCTCCAGAAAGAGAACTCTGCCCCCGTCCAGCGGACAGCGCGCGGAGTGCTGTTCTCCCTTGTCGAGCGCCCCCAGCGTCTCGGGGGGGACCCGTTGGAGCAGGGGAAGCCCGGCCAGGGCCGCGAACGGCGCGCCGGGCCGCGTGACCACGACAAAGTGACACAGGGTCAGCAGGACCTCCCATTGATGCCAGACGGTGATCTCCCGGAAGGCGTCCGTGCCGGTGATGAAGAAGAACTCGTCGGCTCCTTGGCGCTCCTCCAGCAGGGCCCGGACGGTGCGGACGGAGTAGGAGGGGCCGGGCATGGCGATCTCCGTGGATGAGGCTTCGAAAAAGGGGTTCGTGTCCACGGCCAGGCGGGTCATCTCCAGGCGGTGGCGGGGGGCGATCTCGGGCTCGTCCCGATGGGGGGGAAGCGCGGCAGGGACGAACAGGACGCGGTCCAGGGCGCGGCGCTCCCGCACCTCCTCGGCCGCGCGGAGGTGGCCGTAGTGGATGGGGTTGAACGTCCCTCCCAGGAGGCCCAAACGCATGCTTGTTACGCGCCTCGCGCCTCGCGCCTCGCGCTATAGATCGTAGCGCGGAGCGCGCGGCATGCAGCGCGTGGCATGTTCACTGCGCTCATTCGCGTAACTGTCCCTCGCCGTAGACGATGAACTTCGTGGAGGTCAGCTCCTCAAGGCCCATGGCCCCGCGGGCGTGGATGCGCGTGGTGCTGATCCCGATCTCCGCTCCGAGGCCGAACTGGTAGCCGTCGTGCAGCCGCGTGGAGGCGTTGACGAAGACGGCGGCCGCGTCCACCTCCCGGAGAAAGCGCTGCGCCCGTCCATAGTCCCGTGTCACGATCGCCTCGGAGTGCTGGGAGCCGTAGGCGGCGATATGCTCCAGCGCCTCCTCGAAGCTCTGGACCACCTTCACGTTGAGGATCAGGTCCAGGTATTCGGTGTGGAAGTCCTCCTCCGACACGGCCCTGACATCCGGCAAGATCGCCCGGGTACGCGGACACCCCCGGATCTCCACGCCGGATGCCCGGAGCCGCTCGGCCAGCCGGGGAAGCAATAGCTTGTCGACGGCCTCATGCACGAGAAGCGTTTCCATGGCGTTGCAAGTGGCGGGGCGCTGGACTTTGGCGTTGAAGGCGATGGCCTCTGCCATTTTCAAATCTGCGGCTTCATCCACATAGGTGTGGCACAGCCCCTTGTCGTGCTTGATGACGGGGATCCGGGAGTACTCCACGACGAACCGCATCAACCCTTCCCCTCCCCGGGGGATGATGAGGTCGACGATCCCTTCCAGGCGGATCATCTCGCGGATCGCCTCGCGATCAACCGAATCCAGGAAGGCGATGGCCCCCTCCGGGATCCCGGACTTGGCGGAGGCCTTGGTGAGGACCTCTGCGATGGTGCGGTTGGAGTGAATCGCCTCGGAGCCGCCGCGCAGCAGGACGGTGTTGCCAGACTTCAGGCAGAGGCCGGCGGAGTCGGCGGTCACGTTGGGGCGGGATTCATAGATCATCCCGATGCACCCGATGGGTACGCGGACGCGACCGACGGTCATCCCGTTGGGCCGGCGCCACATCTTCACGACTTCCCCGACCGGGTCGGGGAGGGCGGCGACTTCCCGGAGGCCGTCGGCCATGGCCTGGATTCTGTCCGCATTGAGCCGTAGGCGATCGATGAGCGCGGAGGAGAGCCCGGAAGCGGAGGCGGCTTCCAGGTCGCGGGCGTTCTCCCGGAGGAGGCGGGGCGATTCCTCCGACAACCCCTGAGCCATCTCCAGCAAGGCCCGGTTCTTCACGGCCGTGGTGAGGGCTGCCAGCGGCCGCGCAGCCGCCTTGGCCTTCTGCGCCTGGGATTTGACGTATGCGGAAAGGTCCATCTTTGTCCGAGGTCCAAGGTCCGATGTCCGAGGTCCAATGTCCAAGGTCATAGGCTGACACCTCCGACTTGGGACTTTGGACGTCGGTCTTTGGACTATAATAGCACAAGATTGTCCCGGTGGATCACCTCGTCGCCGGCGGAGTAGCCGAGGATCCGCGGAATCTCGGAGGACTTCGCGCCGCAGATCTGCCCCACTTCGGCGGAGGGGTAGTTGATCAATCCTTTGGCGAAGGCCTCGCCCGCTTCGTCCACGCAGAGGACAGCGTCTCCCACGGCGAACCGCCCCTCGATCCGCAGGATGCCGGAGGGCAGGAGGCTCTTTCCCCCCTTCAGGATCGCTGCCTTCGCCCCTTTATCCAGGACGAGCCGCCCTTTCGGGGCGAGGGTGTAGGCGATCCAATGCTTCCGGCTGGTCAGGCGCGACTCCCGCGGGAGGAAGAGCGTCCCGACCGCTTCCCCCCGGAGAAAGGCCTTGAGCAGCCCCGCCCGCTTGCCGTTCAAGATGGCCGTCGCCACCCCGCTGGCGGCGGCCCGCTTCGCGGCCTGAACTTTGGAGGCCATCCCTCCCGTTCCTTCGGGGCCGCCGCTTTCCCCCGCGATGGCCTCCACCTCGGCAGTCACGCGCTCCACGAGGGGCAGGAGCGTCCCGCGGCTGTCTTTCCGCGGGTCGGCTGTGTAGAGTCCCTCGACGTCCGACAGGAGGATCAGGAGGTCCGCCCCTACTAGGTTCGTGACCAGGGCCGCCAGCGTGTCGTTGTCGCCGAACCGGATCTCCTCGACGGCCACCGTGTCATTCTCATTGATGATCGGCACCACGCCGTACTCCAGCAGCGTCAGGAGCGTGTTGCGGGCGTTCAGGAACCGGTGCCGGTTGGCCAGGTCCTCCCGGGTGAGGAGGACTTGGGCGACCTTCCGGCCATGTTTCGCGAAGGATCGCTCGTAGGCCCACAGCAGGCTGCTTTGTCCGATGGCCGCGGCCGCCTGTTTGAGGGGGATGGTGGCCGGCTTGCCGGCGAGCCCCAGCTTGCGCACGCCGGCCGCAATCGCGCCGGAAGAGACCAGGATCACCTCGTACCCCTCCCGGCAGCAGTCGGAGACCTCCCGGGCTAGGCGCTCGATCCGGGTGGTCTGGAGCCCATTCTCGGCTGGAGCGACGACGGCGCTGCCGATATTGACGACCAGTCGCCGGGCCTTGGAGAGGAGAACGGTCCTATCCATCAAGTGTCCCTCCCTGGGAAGAGGCCGGCCCCGTGCGACGCGACGCCCCGCGTTGTGGGACCTCGTGCGGGGCCAGCCACGCCGCGACGGCCCGGAGGAGCGTTCGGACCCCCTTCCCCGTGACAGCGGAGATGGCGTGAAACGGAATTCCCTTCCTACGGCAATAGGCGGCCAGCGCCTTCCGCCGTCGGCCGTCCCCTTCCGCGTCGATCTTCGTAGCGACAACCCGCTGCGGCTTCGCCCCAAGCTCCGGGTTGTGCAGGGCCAGCTCCCGGGTGATAAGCTGGAATTGTATCACCGGATTCTCCGCCGTGCCCTCCGAGACGTCCACCAGATGCAGGAGCAGCTGCGTCCGCTCCACGTGGCGGAGGAACTGGTGCCCCAACCCGGCCCCCGCATGGGCACCCTCGATGAGGCCGGGGATGTCGGCGGCGACAAAGCTCCGCTCCTCGCCGGCCCGGACGACCCCCAGGTGGGGCGTAAGCGTGGTGAAGGGGTAGTCGGCGATCTTGGGCCGCGCGGCCGAGATCCGGCTGAGCAAGGTCGACTTCCCCGCGTTGGGGAGCCCCACCAATCCGACATCAGCCAGGAGCTTCAGCTCCAGGCGGAGCCACAGCTCCTCTCCCGACTCTCCGGGCTGGGCAAACCGGGGAGTGCGGTGGGTTGCCGTGGCGAAATGAGCGTTCCCCTTGCCCCCCCGTCCCCCGTGGGCGGCGGGGTACGTCTTCCCCTCCGCGTCCAGGTCGGCGAGGGGCGCGCCGCTCTCCGGGTCCTTCACGACGGTCCCCACCGGCACGCGGATGGTAATCGAGATGCCGTCCCGACCGTGCTGGTTCTTCCCTTTCCCGTGGCTTCCCCTGGGGGCCCGGTACTCCTGATGGTACCGTAGATCCAAAAGGGTGTGAAGCTGGGACGTGGCCTGAAAGAGGATATCCCCTCCCTTGCCGCCGTCGCCGCCGTCAGGTCCTCCCCGGGGGACGTATTTTTCCCTGCGGAAGCTCACGCACCCGCGCCCTCCGTCGCCCCCCTTCACGAAAATGCGGACTTCGTCGATAAACGTGGTCATATTTGTAGCGATCAGCTTTCAGCTCTCAGCTCTCAGTAAGGGACTGACGGCTGAATGCTGACCGCTGATGGCTGATAGCTTTCCTATTGTACAGGTTTTCTCGACCGGGCGGAAGGGACTGTCACGCGTGGATCTGGATGGGGGATCATAACGAGGGCTGAGCGCCCTCAGGGCACTCAGCTTGCGGGAGGCAGGGGATAGACGCTGATCCGCTTGCGATCCCCCTGGCGCTCGAACTTGACCACGCCGGTCACCTTTGCAAACAGCGTGTCATCGCTCCCTTTCCCCACGTTCAGGCCGGGGTGGAAGCGCGTTCCGCGCTGGCGGACGAGAATGGACCCCGCCGGGGCGACCTGGCCGGCGAATAGCTTGATCCCCAGGTGTTTGGCCTGGCTGTCCCGCCCGTTGCGGGAGCTGCCTAATCCTTTTTTATGCGCCATTGTGAGACTCCCTTATGCGAGGATTTCCCGGATCCGAAGGCGCGTGAGCGCCTGACGATGGCCCTGTGTCCGGCGGTAGCCTTTCCGCCGCTTGAACTTGAAGACCCGGATCTTGTCTCCCTTGACCTGATCCACGACTTCGGCCACCACTTTCGCGTGGTCCACCAGGGGTGCGCCGGCCCGGATCTGCCCTTGCTCACCGACCAGCAGGACCCGGTCGAACTCCACCGTCCCCCCCGCCTGGACCGGGAGTTTCTCCACCTCCAGGACGGTGCCGGGCGTGACCAGGTACTGTTTTCCCCCTGTCTCAATCACCGCATACATGAGTGCCTGCTCCTTTTTCTGAGAAAAGCCCATTATTAATAGCACGGAGCCCACCACTTGTCAAGCAAAATAGAATTGTAGTAGGCTAAACCATGATGGACCTCTTTGAAGACCGCGCCCCCCCGCGAGCGGAGCCGCCGCCGCCCCTGGCCGACCGGATGCGGCCCGGGACGCTGGAGGAGTGCGTCGGCCAGGGCCATCTCATCGGCAAGGGGAAGTTCCTGCGACGGCTCGTCGAGGGGGGTGAGATCCCGTCGCTCCTCTTCTGGGGGCCGCCGGGTTCCGGGAAGACCACCCTCGCTTTCATCGTCGCCCAGGCGATGGGCGCCCATTTCGTGGCGTTCTCCGCCGTGCTGTCCGGAGTCAAGGAGATCCGCGAGGTCATTCGGGAGGCCCAGGCCGAGCGTTCCCTGAGAAAGCGCAAGACGATCCTCTTCGTCGATGAGATCCACCGGTTCAACAAGGCGCAGCAGGACGCCTTCCTCCCCCACGTCGAGGATGGGACGCTGACGCTCATCGGGGCGACGACGGAGAACCCCTCGTTCTACGTGAATGCGCCGCTCCTGTCCCGCTGCCGTGTGATTGTCCTGGAGCCGCTGTCGGAGACGGAGATGCTGACCCTCCTCGATCGCGCCCTCAAGGATCCCGATCGAGGGTTGGGCGGCATG
>JACRHK010000033.1 GCA_016217625.1 Nitrospirota bacterium | reverse complement strand
CCTCGCCCGAGGCCACTTGGTCGCCCGCCTGGACCCGAACCACGACACTCTGAAACGCATCGAGGGTTCCCAGGGAGAGGTGATACGGGCGACGGAGGGGAATCTTCAAACGGAACGCCTCAATCGCCGTCACCGTCCGGAGAGCCCGGGACTCCTCGGCGAGTGAGGACGGCAGTGGAACGGGGAACGCCATCGCCCTCAGACCCCTGTCTTCTGAATCTCGGGACGCAGGAGGCGGCGAAGCGTCTTCCCCGTGGCCGTCACCGGAAGTTCATCCCGGAACTCGACGATGCGCGGGACCTTGTACTTGCTCAACCGCTCCCTGCAGAAGGCGACAAGCTCCGCCTCGCTGACCCGGCCCCGGTGCTCCTCCTTGAGGACCACGCAGGCCTTCACCGCCTCGCCGCGATAGGCGTCGGCTACCCCCACCACCGCCACCAGCTTGATCGCAGGGTGCCCATAGAGCACCTCCTCTACCTCTCGCGGCCAGACCTTGAAGCCGGCGGTGTTGATCTGATCTTTCTTGCGGTCAACGATGACAAAGTAGCCCTCGGCGTCCATCCGCGCCACATCGCCGGTATGGAGCCATCCCCCCGCCATGGCCGCGGCGGTCTCCTCAGGGCGGTTCCAGTACCCTTTCATGACCTGCGGCCCTCGGATCACCAGCTCCCCGGACTCGCCGGCAGGGAGATCCGCTCCCGTCTCAAGATCCACGATCTTGGCGTCGGTGTCGGCGATCGGGATCCCGATGGAGCCCGGCTTGGCCCGTTGGATCGGGTTCGCGTGAGTGAGGGGGCTGGTCTCGGTCAGGCCGTATCCTTCGACCAGCACCTCGTGGCCCGCCACTTCGTCGAAGGCCGCCTTGACGCTCGGCGGGAGAGAGGCTGCGTTGGTCCGGCACGCTTTGAGCGAGGAATAGTCGGCGAGCCGGCTTTCCGGGTTGTTGAGGAGCGCGATAAACATGGTGGGGACGCCGAAGAGCCGAGTCGCCCGGTACCGCTCTACGGCCCGCGCGACCGACGTCGGGCGAAAGCGCGACATGACGAGGAGTGTCGCCCCTGAGTAGAGCGGGACGTTCATCGCCCCAGACATCCCGCCGCTGTGGAACATGGGAAGGACGGCAATGCACCGTTCCCCGCCCCGCTCGAATGCGTACCACTCGGCGAACTGAATGGTGTTTGCCACGATGTTCCGATGGGTCAGCATGGCCCCTTTGGGGGCGCCGGTGGTGCCTCCGGTATAGAGGATGACGGCCACGTCCTCACCGGGCTCAATGGGAGCCTCATCGAGCAGCCGTCCGTCTTGAGAGAGCAGCTCCCCAAAGTGAGCGCTCCCTCCCCCCTCGGAAGTCAACACACGCTGAATCCCCTTTTGCCCGGCCACTGAAGAGGCCCCAGCAGAGCCAGAGGAGGCGATGAGAACCCGGGTCCCCGCGTCGCCGAGCTGATAGCCCAGCTCCCGCTCCTTCGCCAGAGGGTTCAACGGCACGACCACCGCTCCGGCCAGCCAAGCTCCATAGAAGGTTGTGATCAGCTCGGGAGAGTTCGGCAGGCAGACGGCCACCCGTTCCCCGCGGCTGATGCCAAGGCGTCGCAAGCCCACCGCCAGGGACTTGGCGCGGGCAAAGAGCTCGGCGTAAGTCAAGGACTCCCGCTCGACCAATGTCTCGTGGTCGAGGAAACGAACCGCCATTCGGTCCGAGTAGGCGGCGAGGTTCCGCTCCAAGATCCACCAAGCGGGGACCGACGGGTAGCTGAGAGAGCGGGGCAGGTGGGACGGCCAGGCCCCGAACCAGGGTCGGGTCTGGTCTTCCGACAGGCGCTGCGGGGCAGATCCAACTATCCGCGATGGCACGATGCGGCGCCTCCTCGGGGTCACGAGGTCAGGCAAAAAACTGATCGGCCGTCAGGCCGCCTTGATCGCCTCGTCGAGGGTGTAGCCCAGATCCAGGGCTTTGAGGTTCTGCTCGTGAAACCTGGGAATCACCTCGAGCATGGCCTTTCGCATGGCCTCGAGGTCCATTCCGGCGATCCGCGTGAGGGCCCCGAGCATGATCATGTTGGCGAAGAGTGGATTGTCGAACCGCTCCTTCGACAGGGCGGTGGCAGGGATCGCCACGTGACGCTCGGGAGCGTCGGGGCGGATCTCCTCAACCATCTCCGGGTCTTAGTGTATCGTCCCCGTGCAGGAGTCGTAGAATTTCTTGTAGGCCGGGGAGGAGAAGGCCACGAAGACATCTGCGTTCTCCACCACCGGGCTGTCCACATAGTCGGGGGAGATCACGAGCTGGGCCCGGACGTAGCCGCCACGGGTCTCGGTGCCGTGGCTCTTCAGCATCGTCACCCGGTGGCCCTGGTTGATCGCGCAGAGCCCCAGGATCTGGCCCATGCGGATCACTCCCTGGCCCCCGAATCCGGAGATGAGGATCTCGGTGCGCGTCTTGGTCGGAGCCTCTGTCGTCATCTCAGTGCTTGCCGTTGCCCGAACCGGCAGCGGCCATCTTCTCCCGAACCCGCCCGTTCATCTCCCTGAGGAGTTTGGAGAACTCCGGCCGGCTGTT
>JACRHK010000039.1 GCA_016217625.1 Nitrospirota bacterium | reverse complement strand
CTCCTTGAGGTTCGCCAGGGTCTTGCTGTCTTTCAGGGACTTTGCCATATTGTCACCTCCTTTCGTAGTTTAGTTCTCAGCGATCAGCATTCAGCTTTCCGCTTTTTGCTCAATTTCAGAGGCTGAGAGCTGAAAGCTGACGGTTGATGGCTTATGAAGCGCTTGACAGGTGGAACAGTATCCAAAGAAATCGACCTGCACGTCGTGCATCACAAACGCGTCGGGAAGGCGGTAGGCCCGCAGGAGCTGCTCTTCCGCCGCGAGGGTCACGTCCGACACCCGGCCACACCGGATGCAGGTCAGATGATGGTGTTGGGTGGTATTGCCGTCGTACCGGGCAGTGGCGCCCCGTTGCAGCTCCCGGAGGAGGCCGCTGTCCCGCAGGAGGCCGAGCGTCCGGTAGACGGTGCCCAGGCTCACGTGCGGGATCCGCTTGCGAACCTGCTCATAGATCCAGTCTGCGTCGGGGTGGCTCTGTGTCTTCTGGACGATCTCGAGGATGACCTGACGCTGCTTCGTCAGGCGCATCCCCTTGGACGCCAGGTCCACCCGCACCGATTGTAAATCTTTCCTCATCCGCTCTTCAATCATTTTCAACCTGAAAAAACAGGAATTGTTTCATTGATAATAATGATAACTATTCTTATTATATAAGTCAAGAAAAAAATTAAGGCATATAACCCGTTGATCTGGTTGACATTCTCATTCTACTCCCGTATAGTAGACACGTTTCCAATTCCTGTTAACGTCGTGCTGTTTGCTGAAGCTCGTTCAACAACATCCCCTGATTGAGAGAGGAGCGTGCAATGCCGAAACCTCAATTTCATGTGATTGTCTGCACCAACTCGCGGCCGCCGGGCCATCCGCGGGGGTCCTGCGCCGAGAAAGGCAGCCAGGAGGTCCTCATGCAGTTCTTCGAGGAACTCCAGCAGAGGAATCTCTTTGAGAAAGTCCTCGTGACCGGTTCCACCTGCACCGGGCCCTGCATGTTAGGTCCGACCGTGATTGTCTATCCGGACGGGGTCTGGTACCAACGGGTGCGGCGGGAGGATGTCCCCACGATGGTGACCGAGCACCTCATGCAGGGAAAGCCGGTGGAGCGCCTCCGCCTGCCGGATGAGGTGTGGGGATGAAGTCCGATGTCCGAGGTCCAATGTCCGAGGTCTAGATTGGGACGCGTCTTTCCAGCCGACGACGCGACGATTAATCAAACAGCGGGACGAGGGCGCCCTGCTCGACATCCACGAGCCCTTTGTCCGTGAGCTTGAGCTTCGGCACGACGGGGAGCGCGAGGAACGACAGCGTCATAAAGGGGTTCTCCAGGCGGCTGCCGAGTCGGGCGGTCGCCTGGAGGAGCCGCTCCATCGCCTGCGCGACTTCTTCAGCCGGCTGCGGCGAGATCAGGCCTCCCACGGGGAGTGGAAGCGTGGCCAGCACGTTATTCCCCCGCACCACGGCGAGACCCCCTTCCATGTTGATCACCGCCTCGACGGCTGCAGCCATCTCGGCATCGCTGGCCCCTACGACGATGAGGTTGTGGGCGTCGTGGGCGACGGTGGAAGCCAGGGCCCCTTGCCGCAGGCCGAACCCCCGGACGAACCCGATCCCCATGTTCCCCGTGCCGTGATGACGCTCGAGGACGGCGAGCTTCAGGAGGTCGCGCTCGGGATCGGCCACGGCCTCTCCCCCGTACACCGTGGGCGGATGGGTCTCCTGCTCGGTGAGGATCTGGCCGGCCTGGGCGACAATCACCTTCATCTTCCGGCTTCGCGCCGGGACCTTCAGGGACCGGACGCCTCCCCACCGGACGTTGAGGCGCGTGGTCGGCGGGGGAAGCGGGGGGATCGCTTCGAGGGCGCGGCCGTCTTGCGCCACGAGTTTCCCCCGTTTGTAGACGCGGCGCACCGCGATCTTTTCCAACCCCTCGAATACGACGAGGTCGGCCCAGTGGCCGGGGATCAGGGCGCCCACCTCCTGGAGGCCGAAGTATTCCGCGGGGTTCAGGGTGACCAATTGCATGGCGCGCACGGGATCCAGGCCGCGGGCGATGGTTTTCCGCAACGTGGCATCCAGGTGGCCTTCCCGGACGAGATCCAGGGGGGAGCGGTCGTCGGAGATCAGGAGGCAGCGGCGCGCCGCCTGGGGGGTGACGAGACCGATGAGGTCGCTCAGGTTCTGCTCCGTCGTTCCCTCCCGGATCATGAGCCAGAACCCCTTGCGGAGCTTTTCCAGCCCTTCTTCCCAGCTTGTCGCCTCATGGTCCGAGGCGATTCCCGCCAGACGATAGGCATTGAGGTCCTTCCCCGAACAGCCGGGAGCATGGCCGTCCACGCGTTTCCCTCTCGCCGAACGAATCTTCGCCAGCACGTCCGGGTCGCGGTCGAGCACCCCCCGCACGTTCATCATCTCGCCCAACCCCCAGACCCCCTCCATCCCCATCAGGGGGGTCAGGTGGGCGGCCGTGAGGCGCGCGCCGGAGGTTTCCAATTCCGTGGAAGGAACGCAGGAAGAGAGCATCAGGTAAAGGTCCAGTGGAAGGCGGCGGGCGGCTCCCAGGAAGTAGGCGATCCCCGTCTGCCCCAGGACGTTGGCGATCTCATGAGGGTCGCAGACGACGGCCGTGGTGCCGCGGGCCACGGCGATGCGGGCGAACTCCTCCGGCGTCAGGTGGCTGCTTTCCAAGTGGAGATGCCCGTCGATGAAACCGGGCGCCAGGTACAGCCCCGAGACGTCGACGACCTCGCGGCCTTCGTACTCGCCCCATCCGACAATCCGCCCCTGCGCGATGGCCAAGTCGCCGGGATGGATCTCGCCCGTGCAGACATTGAGGATCTGTCCGCCTTTGAGCACCAGGTCGGCCGGCGCTTCTCCCCGGGCAATGGGGATCAGGGATTCGAGGGCGAGCATACCACACCTTTCGGTGGATTGAGGATTGAGGATAGAGGATAGAGGTTTGAGGCTTGAGGCAAGAGTCTCCTACCTCCAGCCTCCAGCCTCCAGCCTCCAAGATTCTTCATGCTTCTGCCTCCGTTTCCAGGCGGACCCCCGCGTAGTAACAGCAATTGTAGTCGTTCAGGTCATTGAGGAACGACCGCTCCACTCCGTCCTCAAAGAGAATCCGGACAAGGCAGAGGCCGCCCGGCAGGCTCGAGGTCATCACCTCCACGACGCTGCCGCGCCCCCACTGGGGGTAACCCCGGTGGATCACCCGGTCGCCCAGGGCGAGGTAGAGCCGTTGTTCGCTCATGACGCGGCCGCCTTCCGGTCGAGGCCTTCCAAGATCATCTCCAGGACCTTCCACTGCTTCGGTTCCTGCTTGTTCAGGACGCCCAGACACTCCCCCATGGCGAAGCGCTGGTGCAGCCCCTCGATGCCGACGCTGCTCAGGATGAGGATCCGCTTGCAGTCCACCCCCTGCTGCTTGGCATACTCCAGGAGCTTCTGGCCGTCGAGGACCGGCATCTCCAGGTCGAGGATCAGGAGGGCGAGGTCCTCATTCAGGAGCGAGAGCGCCTTGAGGGGATCCGAGCAGGTGGTCAGGCGCAACCGGGGGAACCGCTCCTGCATCCAGGCGGCCATCTGGCGGCAGAAGAGGGGATCGTCATCGATCAAAAGGATCTCGGGCATCCGGCATACCCTCCGCTTCTGCTGTGATCCTATCGCCGGGGATTTCAGACTGTCAAGGAAATCTGGAAGCAGCTATCAGCACCTAGTTGGTTGCACTCATAACATCGATAACTGATTCTTAATGAAGCCGATTCTCATAACATCGCTAACTTGCTTAGGGTTTTCCCCTCTGTGTGGGGAGCAGAGGGGCGACCAGAGATTCCTTGTGAGGGAAGGGGAAGGATTTGATAGTCCGGCCTTCTTGTTTGGTGACCAATTGTCTGCGATGGGTGAAGATTGTGGCCATGACGTATTGGCCAGAGAGTTTCTTGCGGATGAAGTAGGCAACTCCCTGAACATCGATAGAACCCTTGGGATCCACCTTTCGGATGAACGAAACCGTCCCTCTGGCCAGAGGGAAATGCAGCTGTCCTTTGGAATCTCGATAGTGCTCCAGATCAACCCCCTGGGGGATCTGGCGCAGAGTAGCCCACTGCCGATCCCGAAGGACCCCCGGAAACCGGGTTCCGTGTTCTCTTTGCGAAAGTCCGCGATGGGGTTTGTGGTAGTGGTAATAGCACAAGAATCGGCGGTCCATCCGCTTAAGAGCCGCCAGGGTGGGGCAAGGGTGTCGGCGCAGGACCCGTGTCTGCCAAAGGTGATTGAAACTCTCGACCGTGGCATTTCTCCCCGGTTCCCCCGGAGGGATGAACACCAGATGGATTCCCCACAACAGGTGGAGACGGACAACCTGGGAGAGGCTGTAGGGATAGCGAAATCCTCCGGTGGCCGCCATCTCGTTATCCAGTTGAGCGATCGTGGGAAGCCCCAATCGTTGCCAAGCCGCCACCAGATGCCGACAGAGCGAAGACACCTGCTTATCTTGAAACTGGCTGGTCGCCACCGTATGGCCGGCAACATCCACGGCATGGAAGGAGTAAAATCGGGTGACCCCTTTGGGTCCCCGCAGATGTCGGGGACCCACCAAGATCGGGGTTATGTCCCGATTCATGTGGAAAATGGCGTTTCCCCTGGTAACCACAGCTTAACATGACCTCCGTCATTGCCCTACAATCGACGATCTTCCCCTGGCCCATAGCTCGGCATGCCCGTTCAGGCCGCAAGTGGCACGGCGTTCTCCGGGATCTGGTCCATCTCCCGCCACCCATCCATGCGTCTCATTCGGATCTGTCCACTGACCAGCAGCCCGAAGAGCCACCGTTCCGCCGCCTGGGCATTGGGAAGGCCACCCTGGGTCTTCACCCGACGCCGGAATTCCCCGTTCAGCCGCTCAATGGCATTGGTGGTGCGCAGCGACTTCCACTGGGTCTTCGGAAAACGAGAGAAGGTCAACAATTCCTCCCCCGCCTCTTCCAGGCTTTTGGCCACCTTCGGGATCCGCTTCGACCACTTGGATACCAAGGCGTGGTAAGCCTGTTGCGCTTCCTCGAGGGAGGCCGCGTACACGATCCGGTGGTCATCCGCCTTGACCTCTTCCCGTGCGTGGCGCGGCACATGGCGCTCCAGATTGCGCCACTGGTGGACCGTGCAGCGCTGCACCGCCCTCTGGGGCCAGAGGACCTCCCCGGCCGCCCGCAGCCCCAGGCTGCCATCCATCACCCCCAGACGAGGGCGGCGCCATCCCCGATGCACCAGCCCCTGGACCCACCCGCCCCAGGCCTCTTGGGACTCGCTGGCCAGCCGCTCCAGATCCAGGACCTCCTTCTGCCCATCGGACCGAACGCCCAAAGCCACCAGGACGGGCACCGAGATCCCCTTCCGGGCCATGCGAACCTTCAGGGCGATCCCGTCCAGAGACCGCAGGGCCAGCCGTTCCGCGTGCAGGGGACGCGTGCGCCACTCCGCAAACAGCGTCTGGACCCGCCCGACGATCCGGGAAATGGCGCTGTTGCTCAAGGGGGCCCCGCGCAGCAGCGGGGACAGCGCTCCCCGGATCCTCCGCCCATTGGCCCCGGACAGATACGCCCCCCGCAGCGCCCCCTCCACCGCCGCGGTGCGGCGCGGATCACGGGGCAACAACCGGCTATGCCATTCGGAGGCTTTCCCCTTGGCGATCAGCCGGGCGCGGGGGACCTCGATCACCGTCGGCCCCAAGCCGGTCGTCCGCGTGCGGGTCTTCTTCCCGTGGCGATAGCCCCGGCGATCGCCTGTGCGCTCATAGGGCAGGGCTGCCAGGACCTCCTCCACTTCTCCTGCGACCAGGGTGCCAATCATCTCGCGGATTCTCCCCCTCAAGGCCTCGGTCAGGGGATCCGGTCCCATCAGGGCTTCCCATTTGCCGGACAATGGGGTAAACTGCTTGTTCATAAGCGTATCCTCCTTGGTTTTCGCCCCTGCCAGGGCGTGGGTTTTTGGCTACCAAGAGGATACGCTTTTTAATTTTCCACAACAAGGGGGACACGACCCAGATCGGTCTGCTGCAGGTCTCCCAGGTGTGTGGCCTTGGGGGTAGGATACGGTTCGCGTTGTGGAGAACCATGGCTCCTGTTGGCTTTTCCAGATTTGCCATGACGGGCCAGCATGCGGGCGATCGTGGACACCGCCGGGATCCTGTGATCTCCCCTCTGCCGCAATGCCCAGGCGATCGCCTCCGGCCCCATGCCACTGAAGGCCGATCGGCGGGTTTGATGGGCCACCAATGCTGTTCGAAGGGCCAGAATCTTCTGGACCAGGGATTGCGGTGTCCGCCTCCAAATCCGTTTTGGGGCTCGGCTTTGATCCTGAAGCCCTTTCCATCCGGCTTCTTTGAATCGCCGAAGCCACTTGGTGAGCCAAAATCGACTCCGAGAGACCCGGCGGAGAATCTCCTCGAATCCCACCCCCTGCTGATAAAGCTGTATGGCTTTGTGGCGTACTGCCTATTCGTCTGGTTTTCCCATCGCCTCCTCCTCCCAAATCGGTTTGGAAGGCGTGTAGGCGATGCACCAAAAAAGTTAGCGATGTTATGAGAATAATTCAGTTATCGATGTTATGAGACAAACCCCCTAGTAATCAACCGTTGGCAGAAGCAAGGGCTGAAGGCTGACCGCTGAAAGCTGAGAGCGACAGCATCTTGACACGAGCGAGGGGGCATGATAGGTTCACCGCCATGCCAGGGAACCGTTCGCAAGATCTCTTTGAAGAGGCACAGCGGTTCTTCCCCGGAGGGGTCAACTCCCCCGTCCGGGCGTTCCGGGCCGTGGGCGGGACGCCGCCCTTTATTGCCCGTGCGCAGGGTGCGCGCCTCTGGGACGAGGACGGGCGGGAATACCTCGACTACGTCCTCTCCTGGGGGCCGATGATCCTGGGGCACGCGCATCCCGACGTGGTCCGGGCGATCCAGACGGCGGCCGAGCGGGGGACCAGCTACGGCGCGCCGACCCTCCTGGAGGTGGAGCTGGCCCGGCGCGTGCAGGCGGCCTTCCCCTCCATGGAGCGCCTCCGGATGGTCAGCTCCGGCACCGAGGCCGTGATGAGCGCCGTGCGCGTCGCCCGCGGATTCACGGGGCGGTCGAAGATCATCAAATTCGAGGGGTGCTACCACGGCCATGCCGACTATCTGCTGGTGAAAGCCGGCTCCGGCGCGGCGACGCTGGGCGTCCCCGACAGCGCGGGGGTGCCCGAGGCATTCGCTGGCCTGACCGTCACGCTGCCGTTTAACGATCTCTCCGCGCTTGAGCGCACCCTGGCGCGGGAAGGGGAGCAGATCGCGTGCGTGATCCTTGAACCGGTTCCAGGGAACATGGGGGTGGTCCCGCCCCAGCCCGGCTATCTCGAAGGCGTGAGACGCCTCACGGCGGCGCACGGCGCGCTGCTGATCTTCGATGAGGTGATCACCGGCTTCCGACTGGCCTACGGGGGGGCGCAGGCCCGCTATGGCGT
>JACRHK010000036.1 GCA_016217625.1 Nitrospirota bacterium | reverse complement strand
GATCGTCGAGGGACACGGCGGACGGATCTGGGTGGAGGGCGAGGAAGGGAAGGGAAGCCGCTTCATCTTCGCTTTGCCGCTCGAGCCCCGCTCGGAGCGGGGCGAGGGAGAGGAGGGAGTCACTTGGCACGGCATAAGATCCTGATTGCGGACGACAACGTCGACATCGTGGAGATTCTGCGTATGGGGTTTGAAGCGCTGGACTATGATGTGGTGGTCGCGCGGGACGGCGAGGAGGTGTTCGCGAAGGTCTATCTGGCGCGTCCCGAGCTGATCCTGCTGGACATCATGATGCCCAAGATCAACGGCTACGAGGTCTGCCGCAGGTTGAAGACGGACGCCCAGTACCGCCAGATTCCCATCGTGATGCTCACGGCCAAGTCGCAGGACATGGACAAGGCGTGGGGACGGGAGGTCGGGGCCGACGCCTACGTGACCAAGCCGTTCGATCCGGAAGAGGTCGAGCAGTTGGTCGAAAAGCTCCTCGGGGGGAAAGGGGCCCGCGCGGGGGAAGTGGAGTTTCATCCCCTGACCCAACTTCCCGGTTACCCCCAGGTCCGGCAAGCGCTGGAAGCGCGGAAGTCGGCCGGAGCATCGATCCTGGGGTACCGTCTGTTCTTTGATGAAACGGCCTATGAGGTCTTCTGCCAGAAATACGGAAGCGTGAAAGGGGAAGAGGTTCTCAAGATCGCGGCCGGCATCCTGCAGGACGAGATCGGTAAAATGGGAGGGAGAGTGTTCTTCCTCGGGCACCTCCGCAACCAGGACCTGGTCCTGATCGGGGACTCGGCGGCGGCGCGGACCCTGGCGGATCGTTCCCTGCGGGAGCTGGAGAAACTGCTCCCGCTCCGCTATGATACCCATGATCGCCTGCAGGGGTACATCCTCCGCCGCGCATCGGGCGGGGAGGGCGAACGGATCCCCCTCCTCTGCCTCCAAATGGAGGAGATCCGGGAGGTCTTCTAATGCGGAATGCAGCCCGGTGGGACTCCCTGGGCCTCACCCTCCTCAAGCGGAAGCGGCATGTCTGATCAACTGTCATTTCGCATAAGCCTGTAGCGATAGCCTGTAGCGATAAATTGAAGAGAGGCGCGAGGGCCGGCAGAGAGCCGGCCCTTTTTTTTGGCGTTAACTTCGGCGGGGGCGGTGGGCGGGGCGCCCCTCTTCGATCTCCTTGAGGGCGCTACGGGCGCGTAGGGCCATGGGGGCGTCCGGGGCGATTTCCAGGGCGCGCAGGAGGTCCTGCTTGGCGCGGTCGGGATGGCCGGCCTTGTGGTAGGCGAACCCCCGCATATACAGGAGCGGCGCCTCGTCGGGGAAGCGGGCGAGCCCTTCTTGGAGAACAGCCATCGCCTTGCGCTGGTTTTGCTTCATGATGTAGGCGCGGGCCAGCAGGGCGTAGGCGGGAGGGTGGCCGGCCGCCTGGGTTTTGACTTGCGAGAGGCGGCGAATCGCTTCGTCGGCGTCGCGGCGCTCCAGCGCTTTTTCGGCTGCGCGGATCGCCTCCAGCACGGCGCCGTCCGCCGGAGGGAGAGTGGCTTGCCGCTCCGGCCGGGCCTGTTCCGGTTGAGGGGTCGGACGGGTCTCAGACCGTGCGGGGGGCGCCGGCGAGGATGGCTGTTCGACGGCGGCTTGCCGGGATGGGACGGGTTGTTCCTTCTTCGGCTCCTTGGCAGGCTCCTGTGGCGGGGGCGCCCCGTCTTCGGCGGCTTTTTTCTCCTTGGAGACGTTGAATTGGATCGTGATTTTCTTGTCTTCTTCCTGCTGGGCGCAGGCAGGAAGCAGGACCAAACCGGCCGCCAGCGCGGCCATTCCCCATCGACGCATCATGACCGATTTCCTCCCTGGATTCCGGCGGACGGCTCTTCCGCCGAGAGACCGATGAGCTCATAGAGAATCACCGGCGCATCCTTTCCCTTCACCCGGATGGGGGGGAGGGGGTTCGCCGACACCAAGTCCCGTATCCTCCGAAAGGTTTGCTCGCTCAGCAGGATCTGTCCGCCAGCGGCGTTTGCCGTGAGGCGGCTCGCCAGGTTCACCTCGTCGCCGATGACCGTATATTCCATCCGCTGCTGGGAGCCGATGCTCCCGGCCACGGCATGGCCGGAGTTGATCCCGATGCCAGCTCGGATCGGTTCCTTCCCCTCACGCGCTCGGTGCTCGTTGAAGAACCGGACGGCCTCCCTCATCTCCACGGCCGTCTTCACGGCCCGGACGGCGTCGTCCGCGTGCCCCTCCGGCGCGCCGAAGACGGCCATCACGCAGTCGCCGATAAACTTGTCGAGCATCCCGTCGTATTTGAAGATGATGTCGATCGTCCGGGAGAAGTATTCGTTCAGGAGATCGACGACCTCTTCCGGCTCCATCCGCTCCGACATCCGGGTGAAGCCGCGGATGTCGGAGAACAGGACCGTGACGTCGCGGCGCTCCCCCTTCAGGAAAGGGGTGCCGTGTTCCTTCAGGATCCGCTCCGCCACCTGGCGCGAGACGTACCGCTGGAGGGTCTCCCGGTAGCGCGTCCGCTCGCGCTCGAAGCGGTCCCGCTCCGCCTTGATCCGGTCGCGCTCGATCAGCCCCTCCACCATCCCGTTGAAGGCGCGGGCGAGCGTGCCGACCTCATCGCGGGGGAAGATGGTCATCCGCTCCGTGAAGTCGCCGCCGGCCACGCGCTGCATCTTGCCGGCCAGGGTCTCGAGGGGCCGCGTGACGCCGCGCGCCAGGACAATCCCGGCCGCCAGGCCCAGCCCCAGGACGGAGAGGGCGATGGCGAGGTAGGTCTGCCGGTTCCCGCGGATCTCCCGCTTCATCCGGGAGAGCGAGAAGGCGATTCGGACGACGGCCACGGGCCGCCCGCCTTCCGCGATGGGGCCGTCGATCAGGGCGAGGTCCCCGCCCGCGGAGCGAAGACTCCCCTCCGCCAGGCCCGCGCGGAGGGTCTTCGGGAGGTCCGGCGCGCCGCGGGGATCGGCGGCCGTCACCCAGGCTTCATTCGCCCGGTAGGCGCGGAGGGCGCCCTCTCCGTCGAGGATCCCGACGGCCACCACGTCGGGCTCGAGGCTCCCCGTGACGTCGAGGAACCGCTGGTAGGTCCCCCAGTCGACCTGCCGCCCCGTGAGCGGCTCGATCAGCTTGAAGGAGGCGATGACGTTCGCCATCTTGACCATCTGGCGCTCCTGCTCCTGGCGCTTGATCCGCTCCTCGCGGTAGATCGAGACGTAGGAGACGGCCGCCGTCAGGGCGATGACGACCCCGGCGACCAGGGCGATCACCTTGTATTGGAACTTGAAGGTCGGGGAGTCGGTCATGGGGAAAGTATAGCATATTCCGGGAGGATCCCGCGCGCGGGGCAGCAAGCCCTTGCGGAAAGACGAATACGGGGGGGATGACGCCGGGTTCTTTGTTTGACAAAGGGGCCGGAGGCGGCTACAGTAGAGCCGTCGCTTGGCGCCGGGATCCTGCTCATGACATTCTTCGCGATGATGAGACACCCCATCTTGTCCGGAGATTTTCGGTCGGACTGCCCACCGTCTTTCCTCCATCCCCTCTTTGCCTCTTTCCTGGGGCCGGCAGCGCTTAAGGAGGAGACGCGATGAGCCCTCGCGCGACTCTCTTCCTCTGCGCGCTCCTGGGCGTCGTCCTTCTGGCCTTCCACCTCTCCGCGAAGGAGCAGCCTGCCGGTAATGACGATGAGGGCCTCTTCGGGAGATTCAAAAAGCCGATTGAATGGCAAGGTAGGATTGCGCCGGACTTCGAGATCGAGTTCGTCAACGGGGAGGCGTTCAAGCTCTCCGAGCAGGTGGGCCGGCGCGTGATTATCCTCAATTTCTTTGCCGCCTGGTGCGGACCCTGCAAGGCCGAGATGCCCGAGATCAACAAGTATTTCGACACGCATCGGGAGGAACCTTTTCTCCTCATCGGGATTGACGCCGATGAGTCGGTTGAGACCGTTAAGAAATTCATCGACCGCTACAAGGTCCGTTTTCCCGTCGGGATCGACAGGAACGGCCGCATCCAGAAAACTTACGGTGTCAGGAGCTACCCCACAACCGTGTTCATCGGCGTGGATGGACGGGTCCAGCTTTATCAGATCGGGCAGATCGCAAACGCCGATATCGCGTTTGATAGTTTCCTGACGATCGGCTTGGAGCAGCTCAGGGCAAAGAAAGGGATCAACAAGGAGACATATCTTGCTCAGCTCAAGGAGCAGGAGGAGTCGAAGCCGGAGGAGGCCTCCGAGAAGGAGAAGAAGGAGAAGAGCCGCCTGTCGGCCAGGGCCCTGGCCATTACGGAGGCAATGGACTGTCCCTGCGGCTGCGCGGACCGCGTGGCCGATTGCAGTTGCAAGACGGCCAAGAACATCCGGAAGAAGCTCGAGGCCGAAGACCTCACGGGGAAGACCGACGAGGAGGTTATCACGGCATTGAACAAGGAGTTCTGCGTCAAGGGGAGCAAGTCAAAACGTGATCGCGGCTGAGCAGGTCACCGTCTCTTTTCGCCGGGGGCTCTGGGGAAAACGCCTCAAGGCCCTGGACGGATTCAGCCTGACCGTGCAGGAGGGGGATCTCTTCGGGCTGCTGGGGCCCAACGGCGCCGGCAAATCCACGGCGATGTACTGCTTCCTGGGGTTGATCCGGCCCGACGCGGGTCAGGTCACGGTCTCCGGCCAACACGTCTTCCCCGGCTCGCCGCTCTTTCAAGAGGTCGCGTATCTCCCCGAGGAGCCCCACTACCACCTCTACCTGACAGTGGAGGAAGCGGTCGGCTACTATGCCGCTCTCTACGGTAACGGAGCGGACCGCCGACAGGTCGACCGGGCCATCGAGCGGGTGGGGCTCACCGAGTTCCGGGACCTCAAGCTCAGCAAGTGCTCCAAAGGGATGAAACAGAAGGTCGGGATCGCCCAGTGCCTGATCAACCAGCCCCGGGT
>JACRHK010000035.1 GCA_016217625.1 Nitrospirota bacterium | reverse complement strand
TGAACCTTAACCTTAACCTTAACCTGACCCATGGGAGGGACAGATGAGCCAGGAGACGGTTACCATCATCGACAACACGACAGGGAAACGGGTCGAGCTGCCCATTGTCCGGGGTACGCAGGGCCCGGCCGGCATTGATGTCAGGACGCTCAACCGCGAGCTGGGGCTCCTGACCTTCGATCCCGGGTTCCTTTCCACCGCCCACTGCCGGAGCGCCCTCACTTTCATCGACGGCGAGCAGGGGGTCCTCCTCTACCGCGGCTACCCCATCGAGCAGCTCGCGGCCCAGAGCAGCTACCTGGAGGTGTGCTATCTTCTACTGTACGGGGATCTTCCCACCAAGCCACAGATGCGGGAGTTTCAGTCGATCATCCTCCACCACACGATGGTCCACGAGGGGCTCAGGCGGTTCTACAGCGGCTTCCGACACGATGCCCACCCCATGGCCATCATGGTCGGCGTCGTCGGCGCCTTGTCCGCCTTCTACCACGACTCCACCGACATCCATGACCCCCGCCACCGGGAGATCTCGGCCCACCGCCTCATCGCCAAGATGCCGACGATCGCCGCCGACAGCTACAAGTACTCCATCGGCCAGCCGTTCATCTACCCGGACAACGCCTTGGGGTACGCGGAGAACTTCCTCCGGACGATGTTTGCCGTGCCGGCCGAGCCGTACAAGGTGAAGCCCGCCGCCGCCCGCGCCCTGGAGCTGTTCCTCATCCTCCATGCCGACCACGAGCAGAACGCGAGCACGGCCACCGTCCGCCTGGCCGGCAGTTCAGGCGCCAACCCCTTCGCCTGCATCTCGGCCGGCATCGGCGCCCTCTGGGGTCCGGCCCACGGAGGGGCGAACGAGGCCGTCATTCGGATGCTGGAAACCATCCGCGACCCCGCCGAGATCCCCCAATACATAACGCGGGCCAAGGACAAGGACGACGCCTTCCGCCTCATGGGGTTCGGCCACCGGATCTACAAACAGTACGACCCCCGGGCCAAGATCCTCCGGCAGGCCTGCCACGATCTGTTGAAGGAGATCGGGGCTGAGCACCAGCCGCTCTTTGAGACGGCCCTGGAACTGGAGCGGATTGCCCTGCAGGACGACTACTTCCTCGAGCGGCGCCTCTACCCCAACGTGGACTTCTACTCGGGGATCATCCTGAAGGCCATCGGAATCCCGATCCCCATGTTCACGGTCCTCTTCGCCATGGCCCGGACAGTAGGTTGGGTGGCCCAGTGGATGGAGATGATGGAGGACGCCGAGCAGCGGATCGGCCGCCCCCGCCAGATCTACGTCGGCCCCGCCCGGCGGGACTACATGCCGCTGGAGGAACGGGAATAGGTGCGCTTGCCAAATTATCGAGACGCCCAGGCGTGGAGGCGGAGGGCCAGCAGAAGTGACCGTTCGTCCGCCAGCACCTCGTCGGCGTCCTTCAGCCCCTCCTTGAGGTCGGCGATGGTCTGCGCCTGCTCCCTCGGCCCGTAGAGGAACCATTTCCCCTCCCGTATCAGCGCCTCGGCCCGACGCTTCGCCTCGACCGCCTCACGAAAATACTCTATCGCCCGAGAGTCCTCGCCGACGGCTGCGGCCTCAATCGCCAGCATCCCATAGCTCGCGCCCAGGTTGTACCACGCCTCGGTGAACCCCGTTACTCCCTGCCATGAATGGCAGGGCTTCTTCCAAGGAAGCGCTTCTCAAATCTTCCATTCCTCCCCGGCCTGAAGGCCTGGGCTTCTTGGGAGTAACGGGGTGAAGTCCGGCTTCGCCGCGACGGCCGCCAGGAGCTGTTGCCTCGCCTCGGCATAGTCTCCCTGTCGCACCGCCGCGCGCGCCGCCTGATACGCCCGCATGACTTCCTCGGGGAGGGATGCGCTTCCTTTCGGCCGCGTCGTCTGCTCGTGTGTGGGCGCGGGGCCGGACGGAGCGGGGGCATGGGACGCCTGCTGCCCGCACCCCCATACGAACAGGCAGAAAAGTCCAAGGACCGCTGCAATGAATGAAGTCACAACTGGGCGCATCTGTGAGTGTCTCGTTATTCTCTACGGGTTGCCCGTTTCAAGAGTCCCCGAACCGACACGAGATGCCGGGAGAGGCCGAGGGGTTTGGGCGGGATGCCGAGGGCCAGGCCCACGAGCTGGGGTAGGTGTAGGACGGGGAGATCGAGCGGCCGGCCGATCTGCCGCGCCGCGCGCGACTGCTGAAGATCGAGGTTCATGTGGCAGAGGGGGCAGGGGGTGACCATGAGATCCGCCCCCCGATCCACGGCCTCGGCCAGATGGTTCCCCGTCATGGCCAGGGAGGCCGCCTCGTTCTCCAGGAGGATGGGGAAGCCGCAGCAGCGGCTCTTCCCCGTGTACTCCACCGGCTCGCCCCCCAGGGCGCGGATGACCCGGTCGAGAGACGTGGGATGGTCCGGGTCGTCCACGCCCATGATCCCTGCGGGCCGCAGGATGTAGCAGCCGTAGAAGGGGGCGATCCGGAGGCCGGCGAGGGGGCGCCGGACCTCGCGCTGGAGCCTCTCCAGGCCGATTTCCCGCAAGAGCACCCAAAGGAAATGCGTGATCTGCGCGCTCCCCCCGTACCTCCTCCCCTGATCTCGAAGGACGCGGTTCACCTGGTCCAGGCGGCCGGGCGTCTCTTTGATCCGCGCCTCGGCCTGGCGCATCGATCCCACGCAAGTCGAGCAGATGGTCAGAATCGGAAGGCCCATCTCCTCGGCCATGGAGAACGTCAGGGCATTGTAGGTATCCACCAGGAGGAGATCTTGCGAGGCGGCCACGCCGGCCCCCGTGCAGGGTGCCTTCTTGAGCTCCACGAGATCAATCCCCAGCCGCCCGGCCACTAGGGCCATCGACTGGTAGAGCTCGGGGCAGTTCCCCTTGGCCACGCACCCGGGGTAGTAGGCGTAGCGGAGGCTCATCGCTGTTCCTTCACAGAAGCGACAATCCGCCGCATCGTCTCGACCTCGCGCACAGGGTGATGGGGCCCCAGCGTGACCTTCCCCCGCCACCACATCCGGATGCCCGTGCGGATCAACCCGAAGAGCCTGAGCCACTGCCCACGGAGGATCTGGAGAGGAAGGGCCCGCTCATCCAGGACGCCGTCGCGCGTGACGCTCTCCACGAAAAATCGCACATGCCGCCCACCCACGGTCTCCCCGCCCGAGAGGGACGCCAGGGCCTCACGCCTGAGCTCCAGGATCGCCTCCATCGGCCGGACATCCTTGGGGCAGGCGTGGACGCACTCCATGCACCGCGTGCAGTCCCAGATCCCGCCGGGCCCGTTCAGGACATCCCACGGAGTGCCGGCACTCTCAGCCCGGCTGTCGCACGCGTGCCGCTTCGCCTTGGCCAGGGCCGCGGGGGCCAGGAAGCGGGGATCGACCTCCAGGACCGTGCAGGAGGAGACGCAGGCGCCGCAATGAATGCAGGTGCTCTCCCGCTCAATCCGATCCAGCTCCATCGGCGACTGAAGCCGTTCCCCTTCCGGGGAAGGAGCGGTCGGATCCTGCCAGGGTTTTACCGCGTCCATCTTCGACCAGAACGTCCCCATGTCGACCACGAGATCCTTCAGGAGCGGCAGGTTCTCCAGCGGCTCGACGATGACAATGGGCGCGGTCTTGAGCACCTCGGAGACTTGCGTCATGCAGGCTAATGTGTGGCGGCCGTTGATCCGCATGGCGCAAGAGCCGCAGACGGCCGATCGGCAGGAGAGGCGAAAGGCAAGGCTCCCGTCCACCCACTGGTGCAGGTGAAGGAGGACCTCCAGGACGGTCATCCCCCGGCGGAGCGGCACGCGGAACCGGTCGTACCGCGGCGCGCGGTCGCCGTCCGGGTCGTAGCGGTAGATCTGAAAGATCGCGTCATCCATGATTTAGCTCTCAGCAATCAGCTCTCAGCTGACAGCTGAACGCCGACGGCTGACCGCTTAATACTCCCTCTTCTCCGGCGCCCAGGACCCCAGCGTCACGGGCTGGTCGCTGAACCGCGGGCCGTCGGGCGTGCAGACGGCCAGCG
>JACRHK010000034.1 GCA_016217625.1 Nitrospirota bacterium | reverse complement strand
CTCAGGGACTAATATTCAAAATTGAATGTTCGTCCCTTTGGGTATTAGCCGCCTATGCAAACGATTCCAGCCGATATTTGGGAACCATTTTCAGCCGTTCTGTAAGAAAGGGGCGGTCCCAGTCTCTTGTCACGCTGATTACAGGAAGTGGCTGCGGTATTCCCTTGATTATCGCGCATAATCTCACTTTTTGGACTCATCGTCAAAAAGCCTGACGCAATTCCTCGGTAAACTGCGTGAAAAGAAGCAGTCCGAGACGCAGCTCAAGCAGGCTGGGCACGCGGTTTTGCTGTACCTTGATTTCCGGGCGATTCGAAGCAGGTGCAGCCATCCGCCTATACAGGTGAGGTCGTCGCGTCCCGAATGTTCTGCTTGTGACCTTTTTCTCCGCATGGTATCCTTATAGGCATGGCCTATCGGACTGAATTGGCGGACACGGAAATCCGGCGAATGAAAAAAGACCTCGCCGCCGCCCTCGGGGTGCAGGAGAAGATCTCGTTTGCCTATCTGCACGGTTCGTTCGGGAGATTCCCGTTCAGGGATATCGACATCGGGGCGTATTGCCTGATCTCCGAAGAGGAGGTCTTTGACTTCGAGCTGGAGATGTCCACCGAGCTTGAGAGGGTCACCGGATATTCTGTGGACTTCAAGGTCCTCAACTACGCGCCGATCGGGTTTCAATTCTCCGTCATCCATGAAGGCGATCTGCTGTTTGAAAGGGATCGAGCCCTCCGGCTGGATTTCGTGGAAGCCACCGGGTTGAAGTACATGGACTATTACGAACTCTCCAAGTCCTACTTCAAGGAGCTGATGGAGTGTCTCGAGAAATAAATCTTGAAAAGATCAAGACCCTGGAAAAAGACCTCCTTGATGCGGTCTCGGAGATCAGGTCCCTCCTCGCCGGGGAAGCGGAAACCTTTGTCAACGATCAGAAGGCGATCTATTCCCTGCGCTATCTGTTGATAGAGGCCGTGGAAGCCATGGCCAACATCTGCAATCACATCCTTGCTCGCACAACCGGCCAGGTGCCCAAAGGATACCCCGACTGTTTCGAGAAACTGGCGGACGGCGGCATCCTCACGAAGGAGCTCAGCATGAAGTTGAAGAAGATGGCCGGCCTGAGAAACATCCTGATACACAGATACTGGCAGATCGACGACCGCCGGGTCTTCCGAACCACAAGAGACAACATTGGGGACTTTGAGGAGTTTCTGCGGCAGATTAACAAAGTGATCAGAGAAATTCAGCCGTAACGTAGCGGTGGCTTGTTCTCCTTTACCCTTTCCAACGCTCCCAGGTCATCACCTCATTCGGCTGAGTATCTTTCGGGTGTTGACACTGCCCCGGCAGCGCCGTACAATCTCAGCGGTATGTGCCCCCAGTCTACTTCCCCCAGCTTCCAGAACCTCCAGGCCTCGGCCCTCTATTGCCCGCGCTGCCGGACGGCGCGGCCGGTCCGTGAGCGGCTCTTGCTCATCCTGCCCGACGGCGAGCTCTACGAATACCGCTGCGCCGCCTGCGGCGCGGAGGTCGGCACGCGCCGCGCCACGGCGGCCCCGAGGGGCCTCCCTCTCATCGCGTGATCACGATCCAGAACCTCTCCAAGGCCTTCGGCGGGCAGGTCCTGCTCCGCGACGCCTCCCTGCGCGTGGGACCCAGGGACCGGATGGCGATCGTCGGCCCCAACGGCTCGGGGAAGACCACCCTCTTCCGGATGATCGCGGGGGAGGAGCACCCCGACGAGGGCGCGATCCAGCGGAGCAAATCGTCCGTCATCGGCTACCTGGAACAGGATGTCTCTATCCACCCCGGGCGCGCGCTCCTTGAGGAGACCCTCGCCGTGGCCGAGCAGGTCACCACGCTGGAGCATCGGCTGAAGGCCCTGGAGGAAGACCTCGCCGAGACGCAGGAAGGGGAGGAGCACGACCGCCTGCTGGCGGAGTACGGGAACTTGCAGCATCAGTTTGAAGCGCTGGGCGGCTACTCCCTGGAAGCGCAGGCGCGGGCAATCCTCTGCGGCCTCGGTTTCCGAACAGCGGACTTCGAGCGCCCGGTGGAGGAGTTGAGCGGAGGATGGCGGATGCGCCTCGCAATAGCGAGACTCCTCCTGCAAGCGCCCGACGTCCTCCTCCTGGATGAGCCGACGAACCACCTGGACCTCGAATCGGTCATCTGGCTGGAGGAGTTCCTGAAGGGCTACCCGGGAGCCGTCCTCCTCATCTCCCACGACCGGCAGTTCATGAACAACCTGGTCGCGCGCGTCGCGGAGATCGCCGAGCAGCGCCTCATCCCGTACACCGGCAACTATGACGCCTACCTGGAGGCCCGCCGGACCGCTCAGGAGCAGCGGGAGGCCGCCGCGCGCAACCAGGCGCGGCAAATTGCCCAGACCGAGCGGTTTATCGAGCGGTTCCGCTACCAAGCGACGAAAGCCCGCCAGGTCCAGAGCCGGATCAAACAACTCGATCGCATTGAGCGGATCACGCTCCCCACCGGGCGGAAGCAGGTCCGCTTCAAGTTCCCCGCTCCGGAGCGGAGCGGCCGGGAGGTCCTCGTCCTCCGGGACGTCCACAAGGCGTACGGGGCGGTTCCGGTCTACGCAGGGCTCGACCTCACGCTCCTGAGGGGGGACAAGGTCGCCCTCGTGGGACCGAACGGCGCGGGGAAATCGACCCTGCTGAAGATCCTGGCCGGCGTATTGCCTTTCGAACGCGGCGATCGGCGTATGGGCGCCAACGCGCGGACGGCCTACTACGGCCAGCATCAACTGGAGGATCTGCACCCGGAGCACACCGTGCTGCAGGAGATCCAGCGGGTCGCTCCCGACGCCCCCCAGCCGTTCTTGCGGAGGATCCTGGGGACGTTCCTCTTCACGGACGAAGAGGTGGACAAGAGGGTGGCCGTCCTCTCGGGCGGGGAACGGAGCCGGCTCGCCCTGGCCAAACTCTTGGTCCGGCCGGCCAACTGCCTCCTTCTGGATGAGCCGACGAACCACCTCGACATCCCTTCCCGCAACGTGCTCGAAGAGGCCCTCCGCCAGTTCGCCGGCACTCTCGTCCTCATCACGCACGACCGCCACCTCATCCGCGCGATCGCGAACAAGATTCTCGAGATCCGCTCGGGGGTCGCGACGCCCTTTGCGGGGGACTACGACTACTACCTCTACAAGAAAGGAGGCCAGGAGTCCGGAAGGGAGAAAGACGCGAGAGGTCTGAGGTTGGAGGGTACAGGCAGGAGCGTAAACCTCAAGCCTCCAACCTCCAACATCAATCCTCCTCGCAAGACGCGGGAAGAGAAGCGCTCGGAAGGGGAAGCCCGCAACCGGTTCCATCAGGAGACCCGGCAGATCAAAACCCGGTTAGCTACGGTGGAGGCGGATCTGGAGGAAGCCCATCGACGGATCGAAGCCTTAAACCAGCAGTTGGCCGACCCCGGAATCTACCAGGAGAAAGCGCGCTTCTTTCCCCTGCTGGAAGAGCATGAAACCCTGGGCAAGCGGCTCGCCGCCCTGACGGAAGAATGGGAGCGCCTGGCCCAGCAGTACGAGGAGAAGGAGCGGGCGTTCCAGCTTTCGGCTCAGGCGTCCCCCACCAAGAGCAAGACCCCCGTGTAGTTGTGGAGGTAGGGCGCTCCGCCGATGGGCGCGATCTCGGCAAACGTGAAGAACCCAAGCAGAGGGAACGCGCCCAGGTGTTCCCGGATGATCTTGAGATCGGCGTCGGGCTCTCCGTAGAGGCCGCTCCCGCGGCCGCAGCAGTTGAAGTACAGGCCGAATCGGGGCGGCCGTCCCCCCAAGGCCATGACGGCGTCCTCCAATGTCTGCTCCAGCTCCCGGCGCGCGTGATACGGATGGCGGAGGGCAAACGTCATCACCTGCCCTTCCGTGACTTCCTCCGCCACGGCGATGGCTTGACGTTTGGGGTCCAGACCCACGAAGCTCCGGACGAGATACTCTCCCCGCCGGAGCCGGGGGTTCGCCGGATCGAGAGGGAAGCCGGCGAAGAGATGGCCCTGCAGCGTGGCAGGAGGCAGCCCGCGCTGCTCCTTGAGGAACTGTGAAAGAACCTGTAAAGCCGGCTGTCCCCCCAGCTCCAGGATCAGCGACCCCTCCGCGCGGGTGATCACCATCGCGCCTCCCAGCGGGCGGCAGGCCTGGGCCACGCCGATCGTGTGTTGGAATGTCCCGTGCAGGAGGAATCCCGTCACGGCATCGGCGCTCACGGCGTCTCCCCCGACCAGGAAGGATTGCTGGAACGACCCGTCGTGGGACGCCCCGCCGCCCACGATGGGGAGCGTGCCCGCCTCGGCAGCGATCCCGTCGAACACCGGATGCGGCTGGAAGGCGAAGGTATCGGGGAGGAGGAGGAGCACCCGTTCGCCATCCCCCGCCGTCCGCGCCAGCCGGCCCAACGCGCGGCCGATCTCTTCCCCCCTCATGTGGAGCGGCTGATAGAAAAAGGGGGTCACCGCCAGCGCCTCCGAGGCCAGGACCAGGACCGCCACAGCGGGGCCCCGCTCCACCTCTCCCTCTATCGTAATGATCCCCTGCGCGCAGCATCCGGAGAGAGAGGAAGCGCCGGTCTTCTCCCGGAGGATCCGGCGCACCCGATCCATCCGGGGAATGTAAGGGGTCGTCGCAAACACCAGGGCGGCATCGGCCTCTCGAAGGCCTGCCTGCTTCAGCGCCCTCTCGACCGCCTCCACCGTGGCGCGCTCTGTGTCGGGGTGGCTGGAGACTCCCACGCCGGCCTGTATCATCCCGCGCTCCGGCAACGGTTCTTGATCAGAAACGATCGGCTACCGCTCATGTTCCTATTCTAACATAAGGACCTCAATTGAGCGATGCTTGTAGCCGCAGCCTTTAGGCTGCGTCATGTGAACGAGGATTCCATGCGCCTGATCGGTGTGTGATCACGCCCCGGCAAATCGGGGCGACGACAGAGAACGGTTGTAAAAATCGCTCAATGTAGGCATCAGGCAAAAGTTTCATTGACAGGACGGATGAAAGCCGGTATGATAAAATTTAACAGGAGCGTGCGCGACCGCATGGACGATGGCATAGCCTACCAGATTGCCGAGACCTACAACCGGATGGGCTCCCGTCTGGATGACCTCATCACCCAGACTCCTTTCCTTATCAACTCCTATCGCCTCTACGACCATCTGATCAACCGGATTGCGGAGGGCCGCCGCTTCCAGCAGGTGCTGGACGTGGGCTGCGGCAGCGGGATGCAGTCCGTCCGCCTGGCTGCGCTGAGCGACGAGGTCATCGGGGTCGACATCGCCGAAGACCTGCTACATTTGGCCCGGCAACGGTGCCGCGCCTACCCCCGCGCGCGGTTCCTGAGGGAAGATGCCCGGAAGCTCCCCTTCGAGGACGCCAGCTTTGACGCCGTTTTCTCGTATGGGGACGTCCTCAGCCACATCCTCGAAGGTTACGAAGAGGCCGTGGCCGAGATGGCCCGCGTGGCCCGCGAAGGGGCAGTGGTCTCCATCGAGGTGGACAACAAATGGACGCTGGGACTTCTCTACGAGCCGGCCGAGGTCTGGCATGCGCTGTCCTGCCGCGGCCAGGGACATGACACCCGCCGGTGGGAAGGGATGCGGTTCAAGACCTTCACCCCGAGTGAACTCTTCCGCCTCCTTGAAAAACACGGTCTGGAGCCGATCAGTTGCCACGGCCACAACATCTTCGCTTCGCTCATCCCTGATATCTACCTGCTCGAAACCCGGCGGCGCTCCCTCATAGGACGGCTGGCTCTGGGCCTCGGGCGTCTCGACCTCGCCCTCTCCGGATCGTTTCCATTCAATCGGATCGGGTTTAACCTCATCGTCACGGCGCGGAAGGTCCGCCTCCCCCGATAACTCATTGACTCATTAACTCATTGACTCATTGACTTAGTGGCAGGGGCACCGTGTCCTTTCCATCGAAGGCCGGCGCGAACAGGACCAGCGCCGCCGCCGGTTCCTCCCCCTCGTTCACGAAGTGGTGCGGCGTCCCCCGCGGGATGAAGACCGTGTCGCCGGGCTTGAGCCCGTAAAAAGCCGCATTCCCCACCGACAGGGTTCCCGTCCCCCTCAACACCACAACGGTGAGGTCGTGCCGCGCGTGAACGTGGGGATCCTCCCGTTGTCGGATCTGCACGAGGGAGAGGCTTTGCGCCTCCGTCCGCTCCAGGGGCGTGACCCGTATGTTTTCTCCCGGCGCCAGGGGGTGGCGCGCAAGAAGCTCCTCCCACGCGTGGACGGCCGGGAGGGGAGAACGAGAGAGAATCAACCCGGTCGGGGCCGCGCATCCCAGCAGAAGCCCGCTCAACACGATCCCCGTCATGAGCAGTCGCTGTCGCATGCTTGCCATTATAGCAGCCCGACCCCTTCTATTAAAACGCCCGTGTCCCTCCCTACTCCCTACACCCTACTCCCTACACCCTACTCCCTACACCCTACTCCCTACACCCTACTCCCTACACCCTACTCCCTACACCCTACTCCCTACTTGCATTCCCCTGTTTGCTTGTCTGTGTATACGATTTGTGTTAGCATACTTTCCCATGGGTTGACATCCATTCACGCACAGGAGGTGGGGCATGAACAAGGCGGATCTGGTAGTGCTCATCGCAGAGAAAGCTCGCATCCGGAAGGCAGCGGCGGAGCGGGCCATCAACGCGTTCATCGGGGCTATCCGCGACACGCTGGCTCGGGGAGAGAAGTTCACCATCAGCGGGTTTGGCTCGTTCTCCGTCAGCCGGCGGAAGGCCCGGAAGGGGAGGAACCCCAAAACGGGCCAGGAGATCATGATCCCGCGGACGGAAACCATCCGTTTCAAGGCCAGCGGGAAGGTGAAAAAACGGCTCACGTAGCGCGTAGTACGCCGTGAGGCAATCAATGGACGTGAGGGCTACCATCGAGTTGCGCGTGCGCGATCTGCTGGCCGGCTTGCGGACCGTGGAGGGACAGATCGAGTTCCTCCGGAAAGCGGCGTCGGCCGGCATCGGGGGGGCGACCGCCCTCCTGCTCGAACGGTACGAGCAGGCGAGTCGGTGGGAGGAAGCCGCCCACCTCGCTGCACAGCGGGGAAACCACGAAGCGGCGCGGCGCTACCGGGTGCAATGGCTGCGCAGCCTGGAAGCCGCGAGCGCGTTGGAAGAAGCCGCGCGCGTGGCCGAAGAGCTCGGCCTCCTGGAGGAGGCCCTCGCGTTGCACCTCCGAGCCGGGAAGTTTCAATCCGCGGCCTCCCTTGCCGAGCGGATGGAGCGATGGGAAGAGGCCCTGAGCTTTTACGACCGCGCCGGTTGGTATGAAGAAGCTGCGCGGGTCGCCCAGCGGATCGGCCAGCCGGATCGCGCCCAGGCCCTCTACGGCCGACAGGTTGAAGAATACGCCGAGAGCAGCCTGTATCCCGAGGCGATTGCGTTAGCCAAGCGCATGGGATCCCTCGAACGCGCCGAGGCGCTCTGCCTCGCAGCCGGATGGTACGACGAAGCGGCCCGTCTGGCCGAAGAGTCGGGCCGGCTGGATCAGGCCGTCGAGCACTACGAACGGGCGGGGTTCTTCGCGGAAGCCGCGCGCGTGGCCGAGCGCCTGGGACGCCTGGACGAAGCGGCAGGCTACCGGCTCATCTCCGAGCTGTGAGGGGGGTTCCATCCACTCCCCTCCCTAGCCCTCCCCCCCTTGAGGGGGGAGGAGTAAGGAGGGGGGATGTATCGAAGACGGGCAGGGCCGTCGTGGAGGTGCGGGGCCTGACCAAACGGTTCGGCGATCTCACCGCCGTCGACGACGTCACGTTCGACCTCTTTCCCGGCGAGATCCTCGGCATCCTGGGCCCCAACGGCGCGGGCAAGACCACGCTCATCCAGCTGCTCCTCCATGTCCTGACCCCCACGGCGGGCCGGATCTACGTCTTCGGCCTCGACCTGGACCGCCACCGCGAGGCGATCCTCTCCCGCGTAAACTTTTCCTCGGCCTATGTCTCGATGCCCTCCTCCCTCACCGTCCGGGAGAACCTCCAGGTCTTCGCCCGGCTCTATCAGGTTTCCCCCGCCCCAGAGCGGATCGCCCACCTCCTCAAGCTGCTGGAGATTGACGACCTGGCGGCAAAGATCACCGGCACACTCTCTTCGGGGCAGATCACCCGCCTATGTCTGGCCAAGGCCCTTCTCAACGAGCCCAGGATTCTCTTCCTGGATGAGCCCACGGCGAGCCTTGACCCCGATATCGCCGACAAGACACGGCGGCTGCTCCGGCGCCTCCGCGACGAAACGGGGATGGCTGTCGTGTATACCTCGCACAACATGAAGGAGATGGAGGAGCTCTGCGACCGGCTCCTCTTTCTTTCCAAAGGCAGAGTCTTGGCGTCCGGAACGCCGACAGCGCTCCGCGACCGCTTCCGGGGCGGGACGCTGGAGGAGGTCTACCTCAAAGTGGTGCGCGGGGAAGCGTGATGGCCCTCTCGCGGATCGTGGCGCTCCTGCAGCGCCACCTCTACCTCTACAAGCGCAGCCTGGCCCGGCTGATGGAGATCTTCTACTGGCCCCTCCTGGACCTCCTCGTGTGGGGTTACGTCACCGTCTACCTAGCCCAGATGCCTGGGGCGCTGCCGTTCGTGGCGGCCTTCCTCCTGGGGGCGATGATCCTCTGGGACATCCTCTACCGTTCCCAGCAGGGGATCTCGATCTCGCTCCTGGAGGAGATCTGGTCCCGGAACCTCCTGAACCTCTTCGTCTCGCCGCTGAGGCCGGGGGAGTTCCTCGCCGCCATGATGGCCCTGAGCATCTTCAAGCTCTCGACGGCGGCGGCCGTTACCGTGACCCTGGCCTGGTTGATCTATTCTTTCGACTTCTTCATGATGGGACTGTACCTCGTGCCGTTCGTGGTGAACCTGGTCGTCCTGGGGTGGGCCATCGGGATCGTGACGGCGGCCCTCATCCTCCGCTACGGGCAGAAGGCGGAGGTCCTGGCCTGGGGCCTCACGTTTCTCTTCCAGCCGGTCTCGGCGGTCTTCTACCCCGTCTCCGTCCTGCCCGGCTGGCTCCAGGAGATCGCCCGTTACATCCCTGCAGCCCACGTCTTCGAGGGGATGCGCGAGGTCATCGCCCACGGGCGCGTCGCCGAGGAACACCTGCTGTGGGCCTTCGCTCTCAACGGCGCGTACGTGGCGGGGTCGTTGATCTATTTCTACCATGTGTTCCGGAGCGTCCGTGAGAGGGGATTGCTGCTCCGGGTGGGGGAGTAAAATGTCGAGATTTGATTATCACGTGTTCGTCTGCGTGCACCGCCGCGATCCCTCCGATCCGCGGGGGTGCTGCTCGGCCAAGGGATCGGATCTCCTGCTGGATTACTTCAAGGGGCAGGTGAAGGAGCGGATCCCCGACGGCAAACTCCGGGTGAACTGGACGGGGTGCCTGGACGCCTGCGCCCGGGGGCCCAGCGTCGTCGTCTATCCGGAAGGGGTCTGGTACACCGTCCGGAGCCGGGGCGACATCGACGCCGTCATCGAAGAACATCTCCTCGGCGGACACCCCGTCGAACGCCTCCGGATGGCGGAAGAGGCGCCGGAACAGGCGGGGTGAGATGCCGCTGGGCGCGCATCTTTCCATCGCGGGCGGACTCCACAACGAGGGAACTGGAGCGCTCCTTCGCTTTCGCTCAGGACAAGCTCCGCAATCTCTTATCGGCTCAGGGTAAACTCCGCGAAGCATCTCGTCTTGCCGCTCAGAGCAGGCTCCGGCGAAGCAATCCCATGACTTTCCCAAGGGATTGCCACGCACCCTTCGTGTGCTCGCAATGACCCATCAATCGAAGACCTCGAATGTCTATCTCATTTTAGGGGCGGTTTTATGCGTTGACAACCCGGTTTTGGCCCCTCTATAATGAACACTCCCCTTCCTGCTCCCTGCGGGGAAAGGAGACAATCAATGTCTGAAACGCGACAACGCCCTGAGGCGTTTTTCTTTGAGAAGTTCGGAGTGGAGGCGTCCCTCCTCGGTCGGACCCTGGGGGAGACCCTGGGTCCCGGCATCGACTACGCCGACCTCTACTTCGAGTACACGATCGATTCCTCTGTGTACCTGGAGGAGGGGCTCGTCAAGCAGGCGAACCGGAGCGTGAGCCAGGGGTTCGGCGTGCGCGCCCTGAGCGGCGAGAAGACCGGGTACGCCTACTCCGACGCGATTACCCCGGAGCAGATCCGGGATGCCGCCCGCAATGCCCGCTCCATCGCAACGACGACAGGGGCTTCAAACGGCTTCGCCCTCCAGCCCCCCGCGCAACCGGCCCGGGACCTCTACCCTCAGGCCGATTCCCTGGCCGACCTCTCGGTTCAAAAACAGGTGGACCTCCTCGGCCAGGTGGATCAGATCGCCCGCGCCTTTGACCGACGGATCACCAAGGTCACCGCCCTCGTCTCCTCGCGCCACAAGGCGATCCTCATCGCCACGTCCGACGGGCTCATGGTGGGAGACATCCAGCCGATGCTTCGGCTCCACATAAGCTGCATCGCCGAAGAGGGAAGCAACCGCCAGGTCGGCAGCTTCGGCGGCGGGGGACGCGTTCCCTACGACTTCCTCCTGGAAGAGGACCGCTACGCCCGTTACACGCGGGAGGCCGCCCGGCAGGCCGTCGTGAACCTGGAAGCGGTGGACGCTCCCGCGGGCACGATGGATGTCGTCCTGGGGCCCGGCTGGCCGGGCATCCTCCTCCATGAAGCCGTGGGCCACGGCCTGGAGGCCGATTTCAACCGGAAGCGGACCTCGGCCTTCGCCAACCTCATCGGCCAGCGGGTGGCCTCTCCCTTGTGCACGGTCATCGACGACGGCACGATTCCCCTGAGGCGGGGTTCCCTGAACATGGACGATGAAGGGATACCGACAAGCCGGACGGTTCTCATCGAGAAGGGGGTCCTGAAAGAGTACCTCCAGGATCGACACAACGCGCGGCTGATGAAGATGCCGCTCACGGGCAACGGCCGCCGGGAGAGCTACGCCGCCGTCCCCCTGCCCCGGATGACCAACACGTTCCTGGAGGCCGGCGAGACGCCCGCCGAGGAGATTATCCGTTCCGTGCGCTATGGCCTCTACGCCGTGGCGTTCGGCGGGGGACAGGTGGACATCACGAGCGGCAAGTTCGTTTTCTCGGCCAGCGAGGCGTATCTCATCGAAGACGGCCAGGTCACGCGTCCCGTCCGGGGCGCGACGCTCATCGGCAACGGCCCCGACGTCCTCACCCGCGTGACGATGGTGGGCAATGACCTGAGGCTCGATGAAGGGATCGGCTCCTGCGGCAAGGAGGGGCAGACGGTCCCCGTGGGCGTCGGCCTTCCGACGCTCAAAGTGAGCGGCCTCACCGTGGGAGGCACCCATGGCGGATGAGATCGTCCTCTCCGAGACGCTGCTCGCCGACCTGTTGGAACAGGCCCGGCGGCGGGGCGCCACGGAAACCGACATCATGGCCGTGGAGAGCCTCTCGGCCTCCGCGCTGGTCCGCATGAAGGAGGTGGACCGGGTCACGCATGCGGCCGGCAAGCGCCTGGGGCTCCGCCTCTTCTTCGGCAAGCGATCGGCCGTCACCTCCACTTCGGATCTCTCGCCGGATTCCCTCAGCCGTCTGCTGGATGAGACCTGCGCCCTGGCACGGGTGACGAGCCCGGACGAGGCATCGGGTCTTCCCGAAGGCGGCACGCTCCCCGGCCCCCCGCCCGACCTGGCGCTGGCCGACCCGCGCGTGAAATCGTTCACGATTGCCGAGGCGATCGATCGGGCCATGCGGGGGGAGGCGGCCGCCTTCGCGACGGACG
>JACRHK010000028.1 GCA_016217625.1 Nitrospirota bacterium | reverse complement strand
TCCGCTGTGAGGTCGACCTGGAGGCCGCGCGCATCCGGTTCTACGCCTTGCGGCGCCGAGCTCCCGAGTGGCAACCGCTGCTCCTTGAGGCGCCCTATCAGCTGCCCCCACTTCGGGAAACGACGTGACTTGGAGGTTGTGACACTTGTCATAGAATCACGTTTCAAGTGACTTGGAGGTTATGACATCTGTCCGATTAGGGGATTAAAGGTAAGACACGGGTTTATCCCCTAATCCCTACCCCTTAATCCTGCTTCTAGAGCCATCCCTTGAGTCTGGAGAAGACTCCTTCCCCCATTTCGTGGTGCGTTTCAAGGCGGGCATACTCTTCCAGCAGCTCCCGCTGGCGCGGGGTCAGCTTGGTGGGGGTCTTCACTGTTACCCGGGTGACCTGATCGCCCCTGCCGCGGCCCCGCAGGCTGGGCACCCCTTTGCCCCGGAAACGGAAGACCTCCCCCGTGTGCGTGCCGGCCGGCACCTTTAATAGCAGGGGCTCGCCACCGAGCGTGGGGACTTTCATCTCGGTACCCAGGGCCGCCTGCGCGAACGTCAAGTGGATGTCGCAGCAGAGGTCCCCCCCCTCCCGGACAAAGAACGGGTGGGGCTTGACGGTGAGGTCAATGTAGAGGTCTCCCGGCGGCCCGCCGCGGAATCCTCGTTCGCCTTCGCCCGTCAAACGCAAGCGGGTCCCGCTCTCCACGCCCGCCGGGATCCGGACGGAGAGGGTCTGCTCCTTCCGCACAACCCGCTCCCCGCTGCACTCCGGGCAGGGGTGCGGGGTGACCCGCCCCTCCCCGCCGCAGCGGGAACAGGTCCTCCGCACGGTGAAGAACCCTTGTTGATGCCTTAGCTCCCCGGAACCGTGGCATCCGGGGCAGACCTCGGGCTGCGTCCCGGGCCGCGCCCCGGTGCCCCCGCAGTGGTCGCACGAGACATGGCGGGGCAGCCGCACCTCTTTCTCTACGCCGAAGACCGCATCCTCAAAGGCGATCTCCAGGTGATACCGGAGGTCCGACCCCCGCTGGGCCCGCGGCCTGCGCCTGGCGGCGGCGCCCCCGAAGAAATCGCTAAAGACCTCCTCGAAGAGGTCGCTGACTCCCCCCGCGCCGAAGCCGCCGAACCCCTCGAATCCTCCGGAGGCGGCCCCGCTCAGGCCGGCGTGACCAAACTGGTCGTACATCGCCCGCTTCTCGGCGTCGCTAAGGACCTCGTAGGCCTCCGTGATCGCCTTGAACTGCTCTTCGTACGCCTTGCTGCCGTTGTGCTTGTCGGGGTGGCACTGGTGGGCCAGCTTGCGGTAGGCCTTCTTGATCTCCGCCTCGGAGGCGTTGCGGTGGACCCCCAGGAGGTCGTAGTAGTCGTGTTGAATCATCGCAATGCTCAGCTTTCAGCGGTCAGCCATCAGCTTTCAGCAAAGACGCGAGAGATGGAAGTCCTCATTCAACACGCAGACTCCGTGTCAAACCTGCTGAGTGCTGACTGCTGAACGCTGATTGCTTACTTCTTCTCTTTGTCCACTTCCTCGAAGTCGGCATCCACGACTTTTTCCCCGCCGGACGGGGCTTCCTGCGCGCCCTCGCCGGCCCCGGCCGCCTGCGCCCCCCGGGCCGCCCGCCCGTAGATCTCCTCGGCGAATTTGTGGGAGACGCGGGACAGCTCGGCGATCGCCTTCCGGATCGGCTCGATCTCGTTGCTCTCCACCGCTTTCCGCGTGGTCTCGGCCGCCTCCCGGATCTGGGCCTTCTCGGGTTCCGTCACCTTGTCGCCGAACTCCGCGAGCGATTTCTCCACGGAGTAGATGAGGGAGTCGGCTTCGTTGCGCGCCTCGGCGAGCTGCTTCTTGTTGTGGTCCTCCGACTCGTGCTCCTTGGCCTCCTGCACCATCCGCTTGATCTCCTCCTCGGCGAGGCCCGAAGAGGCCGTGATCCGGATCGACTGCTCCTTGCCGGTGCCCAGGTCCTTCGCCGACACGTGGACGATCCCGTTGGCGTCGATGTCGAACGTCACCTCGATCTGCGGGATCCCGCGCGGGGCCGGAGGGATGCCGACCAACTCGAACCGGCCCAGCGTCTTGTTGTCCGCGGCCATCTCCCGCTCACCCTGTAGCACATGGATGGAGACCGCCGTCTGATTGTCCGCCGCCGTGGAGAAGATCTGGCCCTTCTTCGTGGGAATCGTCGTGTTGCGCTCGATGAGCTTGGTGAAGACCGCGCCCAGCGTCTCGATCCCCAGGGAAAGCGGCGTCACGTCCAGCAGCAGGACGTCTTTCACCTCCCCCCTGAGCACTCCCGCCTGGATGGCGGCCCCCACGGCCACGACCTCGTCAGGATTCACCCCCTTGTGGGGATCTTTGCCGAAGAACTCCCGGACCACCTGCTGCACCTTCGGCATCCGGGTCTGCCCGCCCACCAGGATGACTTCATCGATGTCGCGCGCGCTCACCCCCGCATCGGCCAGGGCCCGCTTGCACGGCTCCACGGTCCGCTGGATGAGGTCGTCCACGAGCTGCTCGAGCTTCGACCGGCTGAGGCGGAGAGAGAGGTGCTTCGGACCCGTCTGGTCCGCCGTGATGAAGGGGAGGTTGATCTCGGTTTCCATGGAAGAGGAAATCTCGCACTTGGCCTTCTCGGCCGCCTCCTTCAGCCTCTGGA
>JACRHK010000286.1 GCA_016217625.1 Nitrospirota bacterium | reverse complement strand
TGTTGTCGATATGGATGCAGACCTCGATGTTCTGGCAGTAGCCGGCGAGGGCCTCATCCACGCTGTTATCCACCAGCTCGAAGACCAGGTGATGGAGTCCGGGGCTGCCCGTGGTGCCGATGTACATCGCCGGCCGTTTCCGGACCGCCTCCAACCCTTTGAGGACCTTGATGTCCTCCGCGCCGTAGCCGCCCTCTTCAGCAAGCACTTCTTCCAGGACCACGAGGCCCGCGGCCGGATCCGCGCTGACGACGCGGCCGAGGATCGCCTCCTTGGGCGGGACGCTTCCCCCCTCTCCGCCGACCCAAAGCGCGACCAGCGCTTGGTCCCGCTTCTCGTAGTGGACCCAGATCTCCCCTCCTGCCCGGAGATCGTCAAGCCCCCGGATCGGCCCTCCGCCGAACTGCGTCTTCTTGTTGACCCGAATCTCCATGCCTGCCCTGAGCGGCTCGACTGAGCTCGCCGAAGTCCTGTCGAAGGGTCTCTCCTACACCCGCATCGGCATGATCACGCAGAGGTATTCCCGGTCCTCGGCCTGACGGATCAGGCAGGGGCTCAGGGGGTCATGCAGTCCCAGCGTGATTACCTCGCGATCCATCGCACCCAACACGTCGAGAAGATACCGGGCATTGAACCCCACGGCCATCTCCTCCCCCTGGTAGTCGGCCAGGATCTCCTCCTCGGCCTCGCCCAGGTCCGGGTTTTCCGCGGTCAGCAAGAGGCGTCCGGGCGTGAAGCGGAGCCGAATTGCGTTGGTCTTGTCCCGAGCCAGCACGGAGACCCGCCGGAGCGCGCCGAGCAGGGCCTCCCGGTTGAGCGTAACCTCCTGTCCCGGGTCTTTCGGAACGACCTGTAGGTAGTTGGGGTAGGTCCCGTCAATGAGTCGGGACAGCAAGAGGTTCCCCCCCTGGCGGAAGAAGATGTGGTTCTTGCTCGCCGAGATCGCGACCTCCTGGTCATCCTCCTCGAGGATCCGCCTGAGTTCCAGAACCGCCTTCTTGGGAATGATTACCTGCAGATCCTCCGGCCTGCCGGATCCTTCAGCACCCAGCGCGATTTTTTTCGTCACGAGGGCCAGGCGATGTCCGTCCGTGCCGACGGCCTCGACCTCGATCTCCCTTCCCTTTTTTCCTCCACCGACTTTCAGCAGGACTCCATTGAGCACGTAGCGGGTATCGTTTTCCCCGGTAGAGAAGATCGTCTTCCGGATCATCTCCCCGACCGTGGCCGCCGGGAGCGTCAGGGCGGCTTCGCTCTCCTGTTCCGGCAGCCGAGGGAACTCCTCGGGCGGGAGCCCCAGGATGCGGAACTGCGCGGCGCCGCACCGCAGGGTGACGCGGTGCCCGGGATCCCCTTCCAGGCGGACTTCCTCCTCCGTAAGCTCCTTCACAATCTCGAAGGTCTTCCTGGCGGACAAGGTGACCCCGCCCTCCTCCATCACCTGCGCGGGAGAGGTCCCCCGGACCGCGATCTCGAGGTCCGTCGCGGCAAGGGTGATGCCGCCCGACGCGGCGGTGAGCAGCACGTTGGAAAGAATGGGCATCGTGCTGCGCCGCTCAACCACCCCTTGGACCCGATGCAGTCCCTTGAGCAACTCTTCCCGCTTGATCGTGAGTTTCATCTCGGTCTCCTTCCGACCCCGCTCCGCGCGGGGTTACGCGGTGATGATCCGTTTCAGGGTCTTCAACCGTTCATCGAGCTCCGGGTCTTTTTCCCGCCGCTCTTCGATCTGTTTGAACGCATGAATGACGGTGGTGTGATCCTTGCCGCCGAACGCCCGGCCGATGTCCGGAAGCGAACACTCCGTCAGCTTGCGGCTGAGGTACATGGCGATCTGGCGCGGGCGGGCGATGGCCCGCGTCCTCCGCTTCGAACGCATGTCGGCCTGCTTGATGTCGAAGTGATCCGCCACGACCCGCTGAATGAGGTCCATCGTGACCACCTTCTCTTTCTGGGTGAGGAGATCCTTGAGCACCTCCTTGGCCAGATCGATCGTGATGGCGCATCCCTTGCCGGCCAGAGAGGTGAACGCGCCCAAGCGAACCAAGGACCCCTCCAGCTCCCGGACATTCGACTTGAGCTTGCTCGCAAGGTATTGGGCCACCTCCGCCGGCAGCGGGATCCCTTCCAACTCCGCCTTCTTCTGCAAGATGGCGATGCGCGTCTCCAGATCGGGGGGTTGAATGTCCGCAACCAGTCCCCACTCAAACCGCGAACTCAATCGCTCTTCGATGTCGGGGATCTCTTTGGGGAACCGGTCGCAGGTGACGACGATCTGCTTGCGCGCGTCGTAGAGCGTGTTGAATGTATGGAAGAACTCCTCCTGTGTGCGCTCTTTCCCCGCGAGGAACTGAATGTCGTCGATCAGGAAGATGTCGACCGTGCGGTACTTGTTCCTCAACTCGATGGTGCGTTCGTAGCGGATGGCGCTGATCACCTCGTTAATGAAATCCTCCGTCCTGTGATAGGCCAGCTTCACCTTCGGCCCGCGATCGAGGATGAGATGCCCGATCGCGTTGATGAGGTGCGTTTTCCCCAGGCCGACGCCTCCGTAAATGAAGAGCGGGTTATAGCGCTGGACGGGAGATTCCGCCACGGCACGCGCCGCCGCATGGGCAAACTGGTTGCTTGAACCGACTACGAAAGCAGAGAACGTATATCGGGGGTTCAGGGAGATCTCCGCTTTCGCCCTGATCTGATCCGCGTGGTTGACGCGAACCGCGCCCGCCCCACCCGAAGACCCCTCCCCCCCAATGACAATCTTGAGTCCCCGGACTTCCTGTTTTTGCACAGACCGCAAGGTCGAGAGAATGAGTGCGGCATAATGCTCAAGGATCCAATCCTTGAAAAAGTGATTGGGAACCTCAAGAACGATCTCTTCTCGACTCAGCGAACGAAGCGTAACCGGCTTCAACCAGGTCTCGTAGCTCTGTCGATGAATCTTTCCCTCAATCCCCTTTAAACACCTTACCCAGATCTCTTGCGCACTCATTCTCCCCGCCCCAGCGGAAGCATAAAAAAATTTAATAAATCAACAACCTGTCTCGCTTGACCCTTGCTGCTAATAAGAAAAGTTACACACACCGTTATCCACACCTGTGGAAAAGCCAAAATCTTGTTATCTTTCAATAAATTACAAAACTAATTTCTCGATTAACCGACCGGGCATGCCCTCCTGGAATTCCTGCCCTCTCCCCATAAGCAAAAGGCCGATGTTAATCTAACAAATCTATTTAATAAAAGCAAGCCTTTTTACCCCGAGAATTCTATCACCCGAGAGACCCTTTGTGGCGAGAGTCTCTATGCCCTACCCACACCCCTCGACACCCGCCGGTTCATGAACCCCATCCAACGCCCCCTTACGCTTCTCAGGCCACACACAACAAAGTCCTCATCCCTTTCTCCACATCCTCATCCACAACTTCCCCATACCCCATACTCCTTGTGCTGCCAAATCGTTGGCGACGATATCCACAACAATCACCCCTCTCTACTACTATTACTACGGTATTTAATCTTTTTTCTTACCCTCACAGGAACGTAGAATCCCGATAGAATAGACTTGACAGAAAAGGCCTATGAATTATAATCATTCGTCCAGGCATTGCCTTTATACCATCGAGGGGAGGTGGGTAGGTTGTCGGTTACGACCGAGAAAATCACGCGGTTGAAAAAGAAGCGGACGCACGGCTTTCTTCGCAGGATGGCGACCAAGAGCGGAAGACAGGTGATCCAACGACGTCGGAAAAAAGGAAGAAAGCGGCTTTCCGTGTGAACCCCGTGACTCCCCGTCATGTATGGCAGGGCTTCTTCCAAGGAAGCTCTTCTCAAATAGTCTATTCCTCCCCGGCCTGCCCCGTGGGAAGCTGTGCTTCTATCGGGGCCTGAAGGTTTACCTGGAGTTGACCGCAAGGCTGGGGCTTCCTGGGAGTAACGGGGTGAAGGGATTCGCCTCCACTTGGCTGCGATTCCGCTTAAGGAAAGGGTGGGAATATCTCGAGGTCTATCGACAGGGCCGGCGGGATCGTGGACAGTACGTGACCTGTTATGTTCGGAAGACGCCTGGGGAAAGGGTTCCCCGAGTGGGGATTGTCGTGGGGCGAAAGGTGGGGTGTGCTGTCGTGAGGAACCGGGTCAAGCGGAGGCTTCGTGAAGCGATCAGACACATTTTCACCGGCCTCCCTCCCGGAACGGCAGTGATTGTCTCGGCGCTTGAGGGTACCGCAGACGTGAAGACGGCGGAGTTGGAGCGGGATCTCCTCTTGGTGTTGAAGAAGATGGGGGGATGGAAAGGACAGACGTGACGCGATTCTTGATCGGCTTGATTGGTTTTTATCAGCGTGGCATCTCGCCTTTTCTTCCACCGACCTGTCGGTTCTATCCGTCTTGTTCAGAGTACGCGAGAGAGGCGGTCGAGCGGTACGGCTGGTGGAGGGGGACCGGGCGTTTCCTCGGTCGCATCCTTCGTTGTCATCCATGGTGTCCCGGGGGATTCGATCCGGTGGAGAGATAGCGGATGGAGATTCGGCTGATCCTGGCAATCGCGCTCTCGCTCGCGGTGCTCCTTGTCTATCAATACCTGTTTTTAGGCGGGGAGAAGGCGAAAGAGTCCAAGGAGAACAGCGAACAAAAGACGGCGACGGTCGCAGGGGAAACCCCAAAGATCAAGGGGACGGTCGGGATGCCCCGGCCCTGGGCGAGCCAGGGGCGGCGCATCGTGGTGGAAACAGAACTCTACCGCGCGGAGCTGACGACCATGGGGGGAGGGATCGTCTCTTGGGAGCTGAAGCAGTACTGGAATGACGCCCGGACCGATCCCGTCCAGATCCTCTCCCGACAAGCAAGCTTTCCGGCCTTAGCGGTTGTCGTGGGAGCACAGGAACTGCAAACGCCTTTCCTGGAGGGCGAATATCAAGTCAACCGGGACACGTTGCGGTTGAGCGCCTCGCAGCCGGAAGGGGAGGTGATCTTCACGCGGGGTGGGCCAATCGGCCCTCGGGTGGTGAAGAAGCTGCGGTTTTCGAATCAAGATTATCGCGTCGAACTCAAGCTGGAGACCGAAGGAGTAGGGGGAGGCGCGCTCTATCTAGGCGAGAATTTTGGGATTTTCGATGAGCATCGTACCGGCAACAATGTGCACATTGGGCCTTATCTCCTGGTGGATCGGACAGAGCAACAGGTTGCGCTAGAGGAATTGAAACCGGAGCGGCACACGGTGGAGGGCGAGGTGCGATGGGTGGCTGTTGAGGATAAATACTTCCTGGCAGCCCTGATCCCAAGGGATCCGACGAAGATAGCTTTCTATGAGGGGATGCGCGGAAACGGCCATCTGGTGCGGGCTGGAGTCCTGATCCCCGAGCGGGAGGGGAAGGCGAGCGCGGCGTTTACCCTCTATGCGGGACCAAAGGAGTACGACCGCCTCTCGGCCCTGGGGGTCAGTCTGGAACGCGCGGTCTATTACGGGTGGTTCACGTTCATCGCCATTCCGGTTTTCCGCGGCCTGCAGATCCTTTACGGCTGGACGCATAACTACGGGGTCGCCATCCTCGTCATCACGGTGATCCTCCGGCTCCTCCTCTTTTACCCGACCCATATCAGTCAAGTGGCCATGAAACGCTCGATGAAGAAAATGCAGCAGATCCAGCCCAAACTAGAGGAGATCAAGAAGCGGTACAAGGACGACACGCAACGGCTGAACCAAGAGATGATGGCGCTCTACCGGAAGCAGAAGGTCAACCCGATGGGGGGAATGAAAGGGTGTCTCCCTATGGGCCTGCAAATTCCAATCTTTATAGGTATTTACAACCTATTTTCCATAGCGATTGAGCTGAGACATGCGCCGTTTGCCTGGTGGATCGAGGACCTCTCGGCGAGCGATCCCTATTATATTCTCCCTGTGATCATGGGGGTCTCGATGTTGGCCCAGATGAAGATGTCTCCCTCCACGCTCGATCCGACGCAGAACAAGATGATGTTATTGATGCCGGTGTTCTTAACGGCCATGTTCATCGTCTATGGGTTTCCCTCCGGGTTGACCCTCTACTGGACGGTGAGCAATCTCTTCTCTATCGGCCAACAGTATTACGTGAACCGGCTCTTAAGTGGGGACAAGGCCGTCGCGCTGCCGTCCTGAAATCTCCGGGGCGAAGAGACCTTGCCGCAGGAGTCAGACTGCAGTGTTCCACGTGGAACAGTGAACCCTTGCTAGCAACATTCCGGCTATCTGATACAAACGCAATCACTCTTATGATCGCAGCGGGTGGTGCTGCCCGGAGGCCCTCCCCTCGCTGCCAGCAGGCCCCGGGGCGGGTCCTGTCGGCGCCATCCCCCGGCCGTGCTCCGGGAGTCCGTCCGCGCGGGCAGGGGGCCCCCTGTCGCCGCCCCCCACCCCGGGGCCGATGCCGCACGGGGAGGTGGGCCGCGCCCGGCCCCGCTGCGGGGAACACCCATAAATGCGTTTGTAATAGAGCGTGACCCCCTGCTTGCCGCGCATGATCAAGGAGCGGACTGAAGACCACAACCCGCGCACCCTCTTTTCCAGCCTGGCGGCACAGGCGGGGCTGGCCTTTCCCCGGGAGACCGTGGAGGCGTGCTTCACCTATCTCCAAGAACTGCAACGATGGAACCGGCGGGTCAACCTGACTGCCCTGCGCACGGAGCGGGAGATCCTCGTCAAGCACTTTCTCGATTCCCTGCTGGCCCTGAAGGCGATCCCCGACTGGTCCCGACAACGCGTAGTCGACCTCGGCACCGGGGCGGGTTTTCCCGGCCTCCCCCTCAGGCTGGCCGTCCCCGGGATTCGGCTTGTCCTGGTCGAGGCGTCATTCAAAAAAGCGGCGTTCTTATCGGCAGTGGTGCGCAGGCTGGGAACGCCGGATGTCCGCATCGCGCAGGAACGGATTGAGCGGTTTGTGGAGGACATTTCCAACCAACGGGAGTTCGACGCGGTCCTGATCCGGGCCTTGGGGAAGCGGGAAACCTTGCTCCCCCTCGCCACCCCGCTGGCGGCACCCGGGGGGAGCATCCTCCT
>JACRHK010000283.1 GCA_016217625.1 Nitrospirota bacterium | reverse complement strand
GCGGATCCAGTCCATGTATGGACAGGATGCGCTGGCTGTCGTGAGCACGGGACAGATCTACACGGAGGAGTTCTATACCCTCGGCAAACTGGTGCGCGGCGGGCTCGGCACGAACCACTACGATGGGAACACGACGCTTTGCATGGCCAGCGCCGTTTCGGGGTACAAACGATCTTTCGGGAGCGACGGTCCTCCGGGCTGCTACGACGACTTCGATCAGACCGAGTGCCTGATTGCCTTCGGGTCGAACCTGGTGGAGTGCCATCCGGTGCTCTACTACCGGCTCCGGAGCGCGTTGGAGCGTAGACCTTTCCCGGTCATCGTCGTGGATCCGCGAGTGACCACCTTTGCCCAGCAGGCATCCGCCTCGGGCGGACTCCATATCCCCATTACGCCAGGGACGGACGTCGTGCTCTTGAACGCCCTGGCCCATGTGGTTCTGTTTGAGGGGTTGGAAGACCGGGATTATCTCGCGCGGCATGCCACGGGGGTTGAGGAGTTCCGGCTGCGCGTGGCGCGTTACACGCCCGAGTATGCCGAGCCGATCACGGGAATCCCCGCGCCGACGATCCGACATGCGGCGCGGACATTCGCCCGGGCGCGCGCGGCGATGGCGATCTGGACGATGGGCATCAACCAATCGATCCATGGCTCCGACGGCGTCGTGGCGATCAACAACCTCTGTCTCCTCACGGGAAATGTCGGACGTCACGGCGGTTCGCCCCTGTCCATCACCGGGCAGTGCAACGCCATGGGGACGCGAGAGTTCTCCTCCTGTTCCGGATTGCCCGGCTACCGCTTGCTCGAAAACCCGGAACACCGCGCAGAGATTGCCCGCTTCTGGGGGGTCGATGAGGCGATTTTCCCCAAGAGCCGTGGGCGCGCGATGACCGACATCTTTTCAGCCATCGAAGCGGGGGAGGTCAAGGGGCTCTGGATCATTGCGACGAACCCGATGACCTCCATGCCCGACACGCATCGGATTACCGAGGCCTTGCAGCAGTTAGAGTTCCTGGTCGTCCAGGACGTCTTCTTTCCCGGTGAGACGGCCGAATATGCGCACGTCTTCCTTCCGGCAGCCATGTGGGCGGAGAAGACGGGGACCTTCACCAACACGGAGCGGAGAGTGAACTTGGTCAGGAAAGCCGTGGAACCGCCCGGCGAGGCCCGGTCGGATTTGGATATTTTCTGCGTCCTGGCGGATCGCTTGGGGTTCGGCGCTCTCCTCACAGCCAGGACGCCGGAGGCGGTCTTTGACGAGATTCGACGGGTGAGTCAAGGCCGCCCCTGCGACTATTCGGGGATGGATTATGCGGGTCTCGAGGCTGAGGGCGGGATTCAATGGCCGGCGCCTGAAAGAAGTCAGGAGTCGGAAGTCAGGAGTCAGAAGCTAGAAAAAGTTGGAGGCGAAAGGTTCGAGGCAACTACCTTAAGCCTTCAACCTCAAGCCTCTAACCTCCAACCTCTCGGGACCGCGCGGCTGTATGCGGATGGAAGATTCCACACGGAGGATGGGAAAGCCCGCTTGATCCCTCTGGAGTTTAAGGACAACAACGAGCGTCCTGATGAGGAGTACCCGTTCTGGTTCAACACGGGCCGGGTCGTGGAGCACTGGCACACGCGGACGAAGACAGGGCGGATCGGGAACCTGAACAAGTTCTCTCCTGTTCCCTACGTGGAGATGAACCCGAAGGATGCGCTGCGACACGGGATCGCGCAGATGGAGGATGTCCGGCTGGTCTCCCGCCGGGGATCCATGGAGGCGCTGGCCCAGCTCACAGAGCGGACGGCTCCGGGGACGGTGTTTGTGCCGTTCCACTTCGCTCGGGGAGCCAACCTGGCGACGCTGGGTTTACTCGACCCTCATTCGCGCCAGCCGGCGTATAAGCAGTGCGCGGTGAGAATAGAAAAACCAGCAACGAGCAACGAGTCATGAGCAACGAGACGCTGTTTCCCGTTGAGACCCAATACGGCTTTCATTTCAACGCCGACCGGTGCATCGGCTGCCACTCCTGCGAGGCTGCCTGCAGCGAGAAAAACGGCCTGCCCCCGCATATCGCCTGGAGGAAGGTGGGGTACCTGGAGGGTGGCGAGTTTCCTCATGTGACGCGGCTCTACTATTCGATGGCCTGCAACCACTGCGAGAATCCCGTCTGCCTGAAGGGATGCCCGACTGGCGCCTACGTCAAGTACTTGGACACGGGCGCCGTCGTCCAGGACAGCGATATCTGCTTCGGCTGCCGGTACTGCACATGGGTCTGTCCCTACGGCGCGCCGGTCTACAACCCGGAGGCGGGGTCGGTGAGTAAGTGCAACTTCTGCGTCGATCGCCTGGCCGTCGGGCTGAAGCCGGCCTGCGTGAGCGCCTGCCTGGGGCATGCCCTGGAGTTCGGGGAAGTGAGCCGGCTTGGAGAGGAGCATTCCCAGAGTCTTCATGACCTGCCGGGGTTTCCGACCTCCTCCATCACACGGCCCAACATCAGGTTCGAACGCCAGGAGCCGCTTCCGAAGGAACTCACGCGGGTGGATGGGGAGCCGCTCAAGTATCTCTCGGATGGAACATCGGCGATCACGGATGGCGTGAGGCGCGAGGTTGGAGGCTGGAGGCAACAACCTCTATCCTCTATCCTCAAGCCGCTAGCATCTGAGGAGACGCCGCTGGTGTTCTTCACGCTGATTGTCCAGGCAGCCGTTGGGGCGCTGGCCACGTTGTGGGGAAGCGCGCTCTTTGTTCCGGCTGCTCCGTCCTTTTTCTCGGCTCAGGCGTCTCTCCTCTGGGGGCTGACGGGATTCGTTGCCGTGGCGATGGGTCTTTCTACAGCGCACCTGGGCAAGCCGCGCTATTGTTATCGCGCCCTTTATAACCTCCGCTATGCGTGGGTCAGCCGGGAGATCCTTGCGGTAGGGGGGTTCTTTGCCTTCCTTGCAGCGTCCGCGATGGGTTCCCTTTTCGGCGAGACTTGGCGGGGAACCCTGTGGGGTTTGCAAACGGCTGGCGTGCTCATGGGGTTAGCGGGGATCTATGCGATGGCCCGGATCTACCGGATCCCGGCCCGGCCGTTCTGGGACCATCCTCATACGTCGGTCAGCTTCTTTGTCAGCGGTCTGGTCCTCGGGCCTATGGCTGCCCTCCTGGTCTTGACGACGGCCGGCATGCTGGGCGTCTCCTGGTTGGCCGCTTTAGCAGGGCTTGCTCTGGCAGCGGGCTTGGCCATTCAGTCCGTATCGGAACGCCTCCACCTTCGCCATATCGCGGGATGCGAAGGGGAGGCGAAAGCTTCTTACCAACTGCTCCAGGGGCAGTACGGAGGATTATTTCGAGCAAGGGGCGCTCTGCGTGCGGCAGCCGTTCTCCTGGGGATTGGGGTCGCCGTCGGCGATTCGTATTTCATAGCAGTGACGGCTTTCCTATGCGCGGCCGCAGCGGAATTGATCGGGAGGGCGCTGTTTTATCTGGCTGTGGTGCCGATGACGATGCCGGGCGCCTTCTTCCTCAGGAGCCGGCAGTTTGAGACCTATGCCCGGGAAACGGGGTTGGCGAACGACCCCCTGGTAGGGGTATGGAATGGCCGGCATGGAAACGCAGTCATAAGGAAGGAGTAGTCATGCGTCTTAAAGATTTTTCGAAAAGCGGGCATCCTCAGACATTATTCAGCGCATTCTTGTATTTTGACATCAGCTTCACGATCTGGGTCTTGCTGGGAGCGCTGGGGGTCTTCATCGCTCAGGAGTTCGGGCTGACGGCGACGGAGAAGGGGCTCATGGTGGCGATCCCGATCCTGAGTGGCGCGCTGTTACGGATTCCGGTTGGGATGCTGGTCGATCATCTCGGTCCCAAAAAGACCGGCATGTTGGGGATGGGAATTACGGCATTCCCCCTGTTGTGGGGCTGGTCTGCCGCTTCCACGATGCCCGAAATCTATCTCATGGGCTTGCTGTTGGGCGTGGCCGGGGCAAGCTTCGCCGTGGCGCTTCCCCTGGCCGGCCGCTGGTACCCGCCCCGGTACCAAGGGCTGGCCATGGGGATTGCCGGAGCGGGCAACAGCGGCACGGTCCTGGCTGTCCTGCTGGGTCCCCGCTTGGCAGAGGTCGTGGGATGGCACGGGGTCATGGGTCTGGCGCTGATCCCGCTCGGCGTGACGTTTCTCGTCTACGCGCTCCTGGCCAAAGACAGCCCGGATCAACCGCGGCCGAAACCCTTGCGCCGCTATTGGCTGGTGCTGAGAGAGAGCGACACCTATTGGTTCAGCTTCTTCTACAGCGTGACCTTCGGGGGGTTTGTGGGTCTGGCCAGCTTCCTGGTCATCTTCTTCCACGATCAGTACGGCTTGTCGAAGGTCATGGCCGGCAACTTCGCCGCGCTCTGCGTCTTTGCCGGGAGCTTCTTCCGCCCCCTCGGCGGGCTCCTGGCGGATAAGATCGGGGGCGTCCGGGCCTTGACGCTTCTTTATGCCGTCGTGGCCGCCTCGATGGTCGGCGTCAGCGCCCTCCCGCCGCTCTGGACGGTGACGGTCTTTCTGTTCGTCGGGATGACGGCCCTGGGCATGGGGAACGGTTCGATCTTTCAGCTCGTTCCGCAGCGGTTTCGCAAGGAGATCGGCGTGATGACCGGCCTGGTGGGCGCCGCAGGAGGGGTCGGAGGGTTCTTCCTGCCCGCCTACCTGGGGTATTTCAAGGACGTGATGGGGACGTATGCCGCGGGGTTCCTCCTCTTCGCGAGCCTGGCCGCGCTGGCATTGGTGAGCCTTCGCATCGTGCAGCGGCGCTGGCGGACGACCTGGGGCGCGCCGGAGGTGTCGGAGGCGGTCATTTGAAGAAGTCAGGAGTCAGAAGTCAAGAGTGAGGTGTGGGGGAAATAGTCAATAAGTCAATAGGTCATTAAGTCAATATTGACTCATTGACTTATTGACTCATTCACCCCTTACCAATTCACCAGATGAAGCATGGTTGATGCAACGCACAAGACGGCGGTCCTCCAGGTGGAGATCGGCCAGGGGAGCGTGATAGGTCGGCGGGAGCGCAACGAGGACTTCTACGGCTGCATTCTGCCCCAAGATGCGACGCTGCGTAAGCGCAAAGGCATCCTTCTGGCCATCGCCGACGGCCTGGGGGGGCACGAGGAGGGGATGCGCGCCAGCCAGATCGCCGTCAAGATGGTCCTGGAAGACTACTACGGCACGCCCGAAAGCTGGTCCACGAAGCGGAGCCTCGCCCAAGTCATCCAGGCGGCCAACCGCTGGATTCACGAAGACGGGAAGCGAACAGGCGCCGTGCGGCCGATGGCCACGACCCTGAGCGTCCTCTGCCTCCGAGGCGTGCGCTACACCCTGGCCCACGTGGGCGACAGCCGGGCGTATCTCTACCGGCAGGGGAAGCTCCAGCAGCTTACGGCGGACCATTGCTGGCACGGCTCCCCGACGTCCATCGGGGGGCACGGCCTGACACGGGCCATCGGGATGGAGCCGGAGGTGCGGTTAGATATTCAGGAGGGGGGCATCCAGGAAGGAGACCTCTTCCTCCTGTGCACAGACGGCGTCTCGCGGGTCCTGGACTCGGGAGATCTGGATCGTTTCCTTGATGGAGCCGAATCCCCGCAGCAGGCCTGCGACCGGATCCTCCGCGCCGTGGGAGATCGCGGTGGAGAGGACAATGCGACCATCCAGGCCATTACCGTACGCGAGCTGCCGGATCCCCTGTTGGAGGAGCTCCGCGCAGAGGGGAAAGACCTGCCGGTCCTCGTGAGCGTGAAGCCGGGCATGATCATCGACGGCTACCGGATCATGGCCCGGATCCACAAAGGCGGGATGGGGACGCTGTATCGCGCCCTGGATCTGGAGACGGGCAAGGAGGTCGTCCTCAAGTTCCCGCACCCGTTGAACGCCGATGACCCGGTCTACCGTGAGCGGTTTCTGCGGGAAGCCTGGGCCGCGAAGCAGGTGCGGAGCCCCTGGTCGGTCATGGTCCTCGATCGGCCGGACCGGCAGCGCACGGCCCTGTACACCGTGTGGGAATACCTGGAGGGAAAATCCCTCCGCGCCTACCTCCAGAGCGAGAAGCGGATGACGGTCTTGGAAGCCATCGATATGGCCCGCCAGGTCTGCCACGGCCTGATCCACCTTCACCGGAAGGAGATCCGGCACCGGGACTTGAAGCCGGACAACCTCTTCCTCCTTGAGGACGGCGGCGTGAAGATCCTGGATTTCGGCGTGGCCCGCGTGGAGGGGCTGCCTCCCGTCGGTGGTTGGCTGAAACTTCACCGCGAGGTGGAAGGGGAACGAACGGAGTTCGAAGGGGAAGCGCGCGCCGCGCCGGGGACGACGAACTATATGGCACCGGAGCTGTTTCAAGGGGAGCGCGGGGATGCGCGCTCGGACCTGTTCGCGCTGGGGGTCACGCTGTACGAGGCGTTGACAGGGCGGCTCCCCTACGGCGACCTCTTCCAGCAGGCGCGTCCCGCGTTCAAGGAACCGGTCCCGCCGAGCCGGCACAACCCCGGGATCGGCCCGGAGCTGGAGGCGGTGGTGTTGAAAGCGGTGGCCCGCGATCCGGCCAAACGGTATCAGGAGGCGAGCGCGCTCCTCTATGACCTGGAGCACTTGGACCGCGTCTCTCCGGCGCAGGCGGAGCCGCTGCTGGGTCGGGGTCCTGCGGTTTACTGGAGAGCCGCATTTATCTTCATGTCCGCAGTGGCTGCCCTGCTGGCAGCCTTGCTCTTCTTGGGGAGGGGATCATGACGAAGCAACGGCTGGTCGTGGTCGGCAACGGGATGGCCGCCCTCGCGTGCCTGGAGGAGATCTATCGGCGCGGAGGTCCGCCTCAGGCGGAGTTCGAGGTGACCGTGTTCGGCGCCGAGCGGGAAGTCAATTACAACCGGATTCTCCTGTCGGACGTCCTCTCGGGAAAAAAGAACACAGAGGAGATCGTGCTGAACCCTCTCACTTGGTACGCGGAGCGCGGGATAAGGCTCCATCTGGGCGAGCCGGTCGCGCATCTTGATGTCCAGAACCGCACGGTCCGATCGGCCGGCGGGATCGAGGCCTCGTACGACCTGTTGCTCCTCGCCATGGGGAGCGTCCCGTTCATTCCGCCGATCAAGGGGGTCGAGAAACCGGACGTCTTTACCTACCGATCGCTTGAGGATGTGCGGGTCATCCGGGATCGCGCCAACCGCAGCCAGAATGCTCTTGTCATCGGGGGCGGGCTCCGGGGGTTGGAGGCGGCCCGCGCCCTCGCCGAGTTGGGGTTGGAAGTCACCGTGGCCCACCTGATGGACCGGTTGCTGGAAATGCAGCTCGACGGGCAGGCCGCGGCCATCCTCAGACGGCAGATCGAGGAGTTGGGAATCCGGGTCTTGCTGGGGCACTGTGCCGACGAGATCCTGGGGAACGGCGCCACCGAGGGGGTCCATTTTACAAACGGCACGGCTCGAGAGGCGGATCTCGTCCTGATCTCCACGGGGATTCGGCCGAATGTCGCCTTGGCGCAGGAGGGGGGGCTCGAAGTCCGCCGCGGTATCGTGGTGAACGATTTCCTGGAAACAAGCGTCCCCGGCATCTATGCCATCGGCGAATGCGTGGAACACCGTGGGAAGACCTATGGGTTGGTGGCGCCGATCTATGAACAAGCCAAGACGGCGGCGGCCGCCCTTTGCGGCGACCAGAGCAAGCCGTACACCGGTTCCGTAACGGCGGCGAAGCTCAAGGTCGCCGGCGTGGACGTCGTCTCAATGGGGAACTTCCTAGCGGACGGCGCAGCCTGCGAAGAGATGGTCTACTCCGATCCCACTGCGGGGATCTACCAGAAGGTCGTCCTCCAGGGCGGCCGGGTCGTCGGCGGGATTTTTCTGGGAGACACGGCATTGTCCGGTCGGATCTTCCAGGTCCTGCAATCGGGCGAGGATGTGACGCTCCAGCGGAAGGGTCTGCTCCGCGGGGAGGGGGGAGTGCCGCCGGCCTCCGTCATGGCCCTGCCGGACGAGGCCGTCATCTGCGGCTGCATGGGGGTGTGCAAGGGAACGATCATGGCTGCCATCCAGGAGCACGGCTGCACGAGCCGCGAGGCCATCGCCGAGGAGACCCGCGCCTGCACCTCCTGCAAATCGTGCGGCCCGCTCCTCGACCAGATCCTCCAGCAGGTCCTTGGGGGCGAGTATGTGAAGACGGCGCAACAGCCGGTCTTCTGCGGTTGCCTCCCCCTGGACCAGACGGCGCTCCGAACGGAGATCAAAGTGCGGGGACTTCGGTCGGCGACGGAGGCGCTCCGCGCGCTGGGCAACGGCGTCGGATGCGCCGTTTGCAAGCCGGGGCTCTCCTATCTGCTGTCGGAGGTCTGGGCGAACGACCACCTGGAGGAGCGGCAACACCGCTTTATCAACGACCGCGTCCACGCGAACATCCAGAAAGACAGCTCTTTCTCCGTCGTCCCGCGGATGTACGGAGGAGTGACCTCGCCTGAGGAACTGCGCCGGATCGCCGACGCTGCCGAGCGATACGGCGTCCGGATGGTGAAGCTCACCGGCGGCGCGCGGATCGACTTGCTGGGGGTCAGCAAGGCCGACCTTCCCCGGATCTGGGCCGATCTGGGGATGCCCTCGGGCCATGCCTACGCGAAGGCAATCCGGACCTGCAAGTCCTGTGTGGGGACGGACTTCTGCCGGTTCGGCGTCCAGGACTCCATCTCCATGGGGATCGCCGTGGAGAAGGCGTTTGAGGGACTGTACACCCCCCATAAAGTGAAGCTGTCGGTCTCCGGATGCCCGCGCAACTGCGCCGAGTCGACGGTCAAAGACATCGGTCTGGTGGGGATCCAGGGCGGCTGGGAGGTCTATGTCGGCGGAGCGGCCGGGATGAAGGTCCGCAAAGGGGACCTGCTCTGCACGGTGGAGACGCGGGAGGAGGCTCTTGCGGCGTCGGCGAAGTTTCTCCAGCTCTACCGCGAGGAGGCCCGCTACATGGAGCGCACCTACGATTACGTGGAGCGGGTGGGGATGGAGACGATCCAGAAGGTGGTTTTAGAAAACCCGGATGAGGGATCGGCCCTCCTCAGCCGTTTGAACCAGTCCAAGGCATTGGCACAGGACCCCTGGCTCGAACGGGAACATCCGGTCCATCCCCGGCAGTTCGAGGATCTCATCCCCGCTCCGGCAGGGGCATCTGATGAGAGTCAAGAGTCAGAAGTCAGAAGTCAGGGGTTGGAGGGATGAAGATGATGAACACATGGGTCTGTGTCGGGTCGGTGGATGATATCCCGAGAGGCGAGGGGCGGAAGGTGGCTCTTGGCGACTTGGTGGTTGCCGTATTTCATCTCGATGACGGGCGATTCCTTGCGGTCGACCATCACTGTCCTCACCGCCGGGGTCCGCTGGCCGACGGGCTGCTCTGCGGCAAGACCGTCGTCTGTCCATTGCACGGCTGGAAGGTCGATCTTGATTCAGGGAACGTTCATGGCGAAGGCGCCGCATTGCGGACTTTTCCCGCGGAGGTGCGGGAGGGGCGGATCTATCTGTCCACGAGAGAGGTTTTGCTCACCCGCTAACGTTGTTGCCTGGAATCACTCCCACAATTCAGCCTCTCCGATCATCCTGCGTTTTATGTGACTAATAGCACATCATTTTTCTCCATCGGCTACAATTTTGTCATCCACTGATAATCCTATGAGATTCAAATTGTTTGATGCGTTATGCATGGGATGCGTGACAAAATTGTCTTCTCCGTGTCGAGAGGTGCTGATAGGAGATATCCCTTTCGCTAGAGCAAGATCAATGGGTTAGGTTGTTGATGCGAATTGGTATACGGATTGCGTATTCTTCCTAGGAATCGGATGCTGAGAAAGATCTTTAAGAGAACTTCCAAGAAAGCCATCAGGGTCTCTCGCGGCGGGCTTGTGCTGAAGGAGCCGCTGGGAAGGTTTGGGAAGACCCTTCTGGTGATCGGTTTTGTTGCGCTCCTGTTTACGCCGCTTCTCCCCCTTGCCGTCAAAGGGTCCACCTTTCTGAACGATACCCCCGAATTCTGCGTCTCCTGTCACCAGATGAAAAAGGAGTATCGCAACTGGTCCCACTCGGCCCACAGGCATTGGGCGGTCTGCGCGGACTGCCACGTCTCCCAGCGGAGCCTCGTGACGAAGCTCTCCGGCAAGGTGCGGGATGGCCTGAATCACGGGTATGCGTATGTCTTCGATACGGCTCCGGATCCGATCCGGATTAAACGGCATGCCGCCGAAACGGTCATGGAGAACTGTCTGCGGTGCCACGGAGAGCTTGTTTCGAAGTTCCCCGACCATGGGCGGAAGTGCTGGGACTGTCATCGCGGAATGCCGCATGGGTATTAGTGACCTGTTGAGGCTAAGGTTGAGGCTGAGGTTGAGAGGGAATCGTTCCGATAGGCTTTCTTCACCTCAACCTGAACCTTAACCTTAATTTCAAAATCATGGAGGGGAGTTCCTATGTTGAATCATAGCTCTGGATTCATGATCGCTTTGTTGCTGGGGAGCGCTCTGTTCACTGTGGGGTGCGCGAAGGAGCCTGTCGTGGTGGAGACTTCTATCGTGATCCTAGAGGGGGAGAAAGATCCGGCCGTCTGGGGCAAGAAGTTTCCCCATCACTATGATGCCTACCTCAAGAACCGGGAGAGGACGCAGGGATACAGCAAGTATCGGAACGACAACCAGGATCGGATTAGCCCCTGGCCTTTCCAGTTCGTGTTGTGGGACGGATGGGGAATGGCAATTGAGTACAACGAGCCGAACGGCCACACCGACATGCTCAAGGACCAGCTTGCCGTCGATCCGTCCCGGAAGAAGGCCGGAGGCACTTGTCTCACATGCAAGACACCCTACGCGCCCTCGCTCAAGGAAAAACTGGGTGCCGACTATTTTCGGAAACCGTATACAGAAGTTCACGCCCAGATCCCCAAACAACATCAGGAACTGGGGCTGACATGTATCGATTGCCATGACCCCAAGACCCAGGATCTGCGTCTCAGTCGCTGGACGCTCAAGGAGGGCCTCAAGGCGATTGGCAAGGACGAGGGAAAGTTGACGCGCCAGGAGATGCGGAGCCTCGTCTGCGCCCAGTGCCATGTGACCTACGTGATCCCGAAGGACGCCGAGGGGAAATCAACGTACGTAAAGTTTCCCTGGGCGAACGGACGGTGGGGGAACATCTCAATCGAGGGCGTGATCAAGCAGATCAAGGATGAGAACATCAGGGAGTGGAAGCACACGCCGACCGGCCAGAAGCTGGGGCACATCCGCCATCCCGAGTTCGAGCTCTTCTCCGCGCCGGGGAGCGTCCATTGGGCGGCCGGCGTGGCCTGCGCCGACTGCCACATGCCGTACGAGCGGGTGGGACGGGTGAAGATCTCCTCCCATAGGTGGGAAAGCCCGCTCAAGAAGAACATGCAGGCCTGCCTGCAGTGCCACAATCAAAGCCCGGAGTGGCTGAAGCAGCAGGTCTTGAACATCCAGGACCGCGTGAACCATATGTTCACGAAGGCGGGATACACCGTGGCCCGCGCAGCCCTGACGATTGAGCAGGCCAATAAGACGCCGGGCGCGGACGCGAAGGCCCTCGCCAAGGCCAAGGAGATCTACGAAGAGGCCTACCTCCGGAACACCTGGATCGGCGCGGAGAACAGCATGGGGTTCCACAATCCTCCCGAAGCCCTGCGCGTTCTCGGCGACGCGCTCGACCAGGCACGGCAGGCCGAACTGATGGCCCGGGAGGCGATCCTCAAGGCCAAAGGAGCGCCCAAGGAGTTCGACATGGCCAAGATCGACGCCCTCGTCCGGGAGCGGTATAAGGGCAAAGACAAAAAGACCGGATTCCGTGCGGATGTTCCGAAAAAGGCTGCCCTGATCCGGTAATGCAACGCAGTATGTGTTCTGTAGGGCAACCCTTCAGGGTTGCTTGTTGCAAGGCTAAAGCCTTGCCCTACAGGCAACAACATGTAATGCGCTTGCTATAGTTCCCCTTTCCCTTTGGAGGGTCTTGTGAAGATCGACAACGGAGACACCGCATGGATGCTCTTCAGCACGGCGCTCGTGATGCTTGCGGTGCTGGGGATCGGCCTGTTCTACGGCGGGATGGCCAGGAAGAAGAACGTCCTGGCCACCACGATGCACAGCTTCATTGCTCTGTGCATCGTGAGCCTCATCTGGGTCCTGTGGGGATATTCCCTCGCATTCGGTCCAGATAGGGGCGGGGTCATCGGGGGGCTGGAGTGGTTCGGGCTGGACGGAGTCGGTGAGAAACCGTTCTCCAGGGCCCCGACGATCCCCCCTCTTCTTTTTATGATCTATCACGGGATGCTGGCGGCCGTCGCCCCGGCCCTGATCTCCAGCGCGTTTGCCGAAAGGATGAAGTTCTCGGCGTTTCTCTTGTTCACCTCCTTCTGGATCACCTTTGTCTATGTCCCGCTGGCCCATGCGGTGTGGGGAGCGGGTTTCATCGGCGCGGGTCTCGGCGCACTGGACTTTGCCGGAGGGTTCGTGGTCTGTCTCAGCGCCGGCGTGGCCGGCTTCGCCTCCGCTAGGGCGATCGGGGCGCGGCGCGGTTACGGGGTCGATCCGTACCCCCCGCATAATCGGTCTCTGGCCGTGCTTGGGGCCGCTCTTTTATGGTTCGGGTGGCTCGGTCTTACCGCAGGGAGCGCCTTCTCTGCGGGGGGGCTTGCCGTTCAAGCAGTGACTACCACGGTCGTCTCGGCCGGTTCCGCCGCCCTGGGTTGGTGTTTCCTGGAATGGATCCACAGAAGACGGCCGACCGTCTTGGGAGCCGTCACCGGCTCAGTCGCGGGACTTGCGGCCATCACACCTGCAGCAGGATTTGTTGCCATGGGACCAGCGCTCATCGTGGGCGTGGGCGCAGGACTTCTCTGTTATGCCGCCATCCAGTTGATGCCCCGCCTGGGTCTCGACGACTCTTTTGATGTCTTTGCCCTCTTCGGGATTGGGGGGATGTGGGGCATCCTGGCCACGGGACTCTTTGCGTCAATTGCCGTCAACCCGGCCGGTCTCGACGGCGTATTTGCCGGCAATCCCCCCCTGCTTGGCATCCAGGCTCTAGCCTTGATAGTCGTTTCCCTTTTCGTCTATTCTTACACATGGATCATCCTGAAGATTGTGGACTGGACAGTGGGGTTAAGGGTGGATGAGGAGGAGGAGCTCGAAGGGCTGGATCACGCTCAGCACGGAGAGAGCGGATACGCGCTATAGGCTTGAGCATCCCTCGTAACCATCCAGTGTGCCCACCAAACAGGCACTCCATGCCGCCTTCGTGGGCAGTTGTGGTTTTTGCTGTAGGGGGCCCTCGGAGCCATGCAACGAGGAATCCCTGAATGAACAAGTAGTTATAAACGCGACCGGATGGGGGACGCTCTTGGCATCAACCTTGCCCTTTCGTAGTTCCGTCTAGCGGGGAAGGTTCCCTGTCGGGAGCAGGAGTGTGGTTTATCTCTGGATGGGATCTTTTACGAGAGGAGGAGGTAATGGTGCGCAGACTGTTATGGGGACTGACAGGTTCGGCGATCGCGTGGGCATTCACTGTGAGCACCGCTTTCGCGACGCCTTCCACGACCTACTGGACGCCGGCGACGACCGACATTCAGGGGTACGGGGTGCTCCACATCGGGGTGGACAACTATTTCACCGTCTTTCGGAAGGCGAGCAGGGGCGGGGGGAGCTTTCCCACGGACTTCGGGTTGACGATCGGCGTCCTCCCGTATGAGAAGCTCCAGGCGGAAATCGGGTTCGACCTCCTGGAGTCGTCCGACAATCCGCTCTATTTCAACGCCAAGATCGGGACACCGGAAGGGACGCTGTTTCCGGGGTCTCCCGCAGTGAACCTCGGGATCTTCAACGTGGGGACGAAGAAGGACGTGACGAACCAGAACATCGTCCACCTCATGTTCGGAAAGTCGATCGGCCCCGTGCGGGTGTTCGGCGGGCCGTACGTGGGCAACAAGAAAGCGCTCGTGGACAAGGACGGCAACAAGGAGAACACCGGGTTCATGGCGGCGTTTGATTACGGGTTCATGCCGGTCAAAGACAGCCAAGGGGAGTTCAACCGCCTCGTCCTGGCGGCGGACTACGCCTCCGGAAAGAACGCGCTCGGGGGCGGCGGCGTGGGTCTCTACTACTACTTCACGCGGGACATCAGTCTCCTGACCGGCCCTGTCTGGTTCAACGAGAAGGCGATCAACGGGGAGTGGAAATGGACGATCCAGTTGGACATCAACCTGGACTTGAAGCGGAAGACGGTGGCGACCAAATAACGGCTGTCCATACGGCGGGGAGAGGCAAGGGTTGCCGCGCCCAGGCGTCCCTCCGGGTGACAGCAGCCCCTCCCCGCAACGCGCCATATTTGCAAACGAGAAGGAGGATATCATGGTGAGAAAGTGCATGGTCGTGATGTTGCTGCTCTTGCAGTTGGCACCCTTGGGACTGGCGTGGGCGCAGGAGGCGCCGCCTCCCGCGCCGCCGGCCGCTGCGCCTGCCGCTCCGTCCCCGACGCCGGAAGGAGCCCCCGCGGCCGCGCCCGCTCCACCCAAGATCGATACGGGCGACACGGCATGGGTGCTGACCTCTTCGGCGCTCGTGCTCCTGATGACGGCTCCGGGGTTGGCCCTGTTCTACGGCGGGATGGTCCGGAGAAAGAACGCCCTCTCGACGATCATGCAGAGCTTCATCATCCTCTGTCTGATCAGCGTCCAGTGGGTCCTCTGGGGATACTCCCTGGCCTTCGGCCCGGATAAAGGAGGAATCATCGGGAGCCTGGCCTGGTTCGGCTTGAGCGGCGTGGGGCTGGAGCCTAACGCCGACTACGGGGCTACGGTTCCGCACCAGGCGTTCATGGTCTTCCAGCTCATGTTCGCCGTCATCACGCCGGCTCTCATCACGGGCGCGTTCGCCGAGCGGATAAAGTTCAGCGCGTTCATCCTCTTCATCCTCCTGTGGGCCACGTTCATCTATGACCCGTTGGCCCACTGGGTGTGGGGTGTGGGCGGATGGCTCCGAGAGCTCGGAGCCCTGGACTTTGCGGGAGGGACGGTCGTGCATATCAGCTCCGGGGTCTCCGGCCTCGTCGCGGCGCTTGTCATAGGAAAGCGAAGGGGACATGGAGCGGAGCCGATGCCCCCTCACAACCTCCCGTTGACGGTCCTGGGGGCTTCGCTCCTCTGGTTTGGCTGGTTCGGGTTCAACGCGGGAAGCGCCGTGGCTTCAGGCGCGTTGGCCACGAGCGCCTTTGTCGTGACCAACACGGCGACAGCCGCCGCCGCACTGGGCTGGATGTTCACGGAATGGGCCGCGCTGGGGAAACCGACCGTTCTGGGCGCGGCGTCCGGCGCCGTGGCGGGGTTGGTCGCCATCACGCCGGCATCGGGGTTCGTGGGGCCCCTCTCGTCGATCCTCATCGGCGTTGGAGCGGGCGTCTTCTGTTATATCGCCGTGACAGCCGTGAAATCGGCGCTGGGATACGATGACTCGCTGGATGCTTTCGGCATCCACGGGATCGGGGGCACCTGGGGCGCCCTCGCGACGGGACTCTTCGCCTCCAAGGCGATTAACGACGCGGGGGCCAACGGCCTGTTCTTCGGTGGCGGGTTCGAGCAGGTCTGGAAGCAGCTTTGGGCGATCGGGGCTGCGTGGGTCCTGGCGTTCGTGGGGACGTACATCCTCCTGAAGATCGTGGACGCCATCGTGGGGCTTAGGGTTTCCGAAGAGGATGAAGTGACGGGGCTGGATCTGACCCAGCATGGCGAGAGCGGCTACGCCCTGGAGCGGTAAAGGAGGTTGAGCATGAAAAAAGTCGAAGCAGTCATCAAGCCGTTCAAGCTGGATGAGGTCAAAGACGCCCTCAACGAGGCGGGAGTCCAGGGGATGACGGTGACCGAGGTGAAGGGGTTCGGCCGCCAGAAAGGGCACACGGAGCTCTACCGTGGCGCCGAGTACACGGTCGACTTCCTCCCCAAGGTCAAGATCGAGGTGGTCGTGCCCGATGCGCTCCTTCCCCGGGTCCTCGAAGCCATCGAGAGCAAGGCGCGCACGGGGAAGATCGGCGACGGGAAGATCTTCGTCACCCCGCTGGACGAGGCCATCCGGATCCGGACGGGCGAACGGGGAGAGTCTGCCCTGTAACCCGCGTCGC
>JACRHK010000010.1 GCA_016217625.1 Nitrospirota bacterium | reverse complement strand
CGGCAAGTGAACGCCTCATGCCCGTTTTTCAGGAGACGATCTCCCGTCTGGCCGATGCCGCCCTCCAAGCAGCCGCTGAACAGGTGATAGCCTCTCTAGAAGGCCGGATCCGGGATCAGGTCGAACAAGCGATCCGTGGCACGACCGTGCAAATCCTCCCTTCCCTCATCGAACAGACTCTGCGCGAGCGCGCGCTCCAGATGATGCGGGATCTCGCCGAAGAGGCGCTCACCAGGACCTCTCAGGAGGTCTCCGAACGGATCGTATGGGAAGTGGTTCCCGACCTGGCTGAGACCCTCATCACGCGAGAGATCGAACGGCTGAAAGCAAACGCCTGACGCGTTTCTCATGGGGGAGAGGCTCTCCTAAGGGGCCTCTCCCCCCTGTCTGCCGACAGGCAGGCGTTGATTCCTCCCCGCCCCTCTGTTAGAATACCTCCACATTCAGCTATGGAACTCGTGGACAAAAACTACGATCCCCGCAAGGTCGAGGCGCGCTGGAACTCCCGATGGGAGGAAGGGAGATATTTCCACGCCGCCCTTCCTTCCTCGCGACCGACGTTCTCGATCGTGATCCCGCCCCCTAACATCACGGGGTCCCTCCACATGGGCCATGCCCTCAACGTCACTCTGCAGGACATTCTGCTCCGCTGGCGGAGGATGCGGGGGGAGACCGTCCTGTGGCTGCCGGGGACGGACCACGCCGGCATCGCCACCCAGAACGTGGTGGAGCGGCAACTCGCCGCTGAAGGGTTGACACGCCAGGCGCTTGGACGTCAAGCATTCGTCGAGCGCGTCTGGCAATGGAAGGAGACCTCCGGCGGGATGATCCTCAACCAGCTCAAGCGTCTCGGCGCCTCCTGCGATTGGGCCCGTCTGCGGTTCACGCTCGATGAGGGGCTTTCCCGAGCCGTCCGCGAGGTCTTCGTCCGGCTCTACGAGGACGGGTTGATCTACCGGGGCGAGCGGATGATCAACTGGTGCCCCCGCTGCCGCACGGCCCTCTCCGATCTGGAGGTCGAACATCACGAAGTCGCCGGCAAGCTGTACACGATCCACTATCCCCTGGCGGATGGGAAACAGGGCATCACCGTCGCGACGACCAGGCCGGAAACGATGCTCGGCGACACGGCCGTGGCGGTCCACCCCGAAGACGCCCGATACGCCGGGATGGCGGGGAAGCGTCTCCGCCTGCCCATCGCCGCACGCCTGATCCCCGTCATCGCCGACGCCGCGGTTGACCGTGAGTTCGGCACCGGGGCAGTCAAGGTGACGCCCGCGCACGATCCCCACGACTTCGAGATCGCCCAACGACACGCCCTTCCCAGGGTGCAGGTGATTGGAGAGGACGGCCGGATGACGGCCGCGGCCGGGTCCCATGCCGACAAAGAGCGCCATGTTTGCCGCCACGATGTGGTCAAGGAATTGGAAGCCCAGGGGTTCCTGGTCTCCGTGCAGGACCACCGCCATGCCGTCGGACACTGCTACCGCTGCAAGACCATCGTCGAGCCCCTGGTTTCCCTCCAGTGGTTCGTCCGGATCGCGCCGCTTGCAGACCCGGCGATCCGCGCCGTCCAAGAAGGGCGGATCACGATCATCCCCAAGAGCTGGGAAGCCACCTACTTCGACTGGATGTACAACATCCGCGACTGGTGCATTTCGCGGCAGCTCTGGTGGGGGCACCGGATCCCCGCCTGGCATTGTCGCGCTTGCGGGAAGATGACCGTCGCCATGAAGGATCCCGCTTCCTGCGCGCACTGCGGCGGGGGCATTGAGCAGGATCCCGACGTGCTCGATACCTGGTTCAGCTCGGCCCTATGGCCCTTCTCGACCCTCGGCTGGCCGGACGAGACGCCGGAGCTCAAAGCCTTCTACCCTACCACCGTCCTGGTCACGGGATTCGACATCCTCTTCTTCTGGGTCGCCCGGATGATCATGATGGGGCTGCGTTTCATGGATAAAGTTCCATTCAAGACCGTCTATATCCATGCCCTCGTCCGGGACGCCGAAGGGCAGAAAATGAGCAAATCGAAGGGGAACGTCATCGACCCCGTGGAGATCATGGACCAGTACGGGACCGACGCCCTGCGCTTCACCTTGGCCGCCATGGCATCGCCGGGACGGGACATCAAGCTCTCAATGGAGCGGATCGAAGGGTACAGGAACTTCTGCAACAAGATCTGGAACGCCGCCCGCTTCGTCCTGATGAACCTCCCGGAAAACTTCCGGCCGGCTCCCCTCCCTGATCCTGCGGAATTCCTCATAAGCAGCAAATGGATACTGAGCCGGCTTCACGAGTGTGCGGAATTCATCCAGCGTGATCTCGACGAATACCGCTTTGACCAGGCGGCACATCGGCTGTATGGATTCACCTGGCACGAGTTCTGCGACTGGTATGTCGAGATGGCAAAGAACGACCTGGCCGCTGAACCGCGTAGGGAGGAAACGCTTTCCGTCCTCATGACCACGTTTGAAACCCTCCTCAGGCTGCTCCACCCCTTCATGCCGTTCATCACAGAGGAAATCTGGCAGCAACTTCCCCGCGAAGGAGAGACCCTTTTGCTGGCCGGATACCCCACCGTTCCGCTAAAATGGGGGAAAAAAGACCAAACGGCAGAATGGGTCATTGGAAAGATGATAGAGATCTTCACCAACTCCCGCAACCTCCGGAGCGAGCTGCGTCTCCCCCCTTCCGTAGAACTCGATGCCGTCATCGCGGCCGGTCCCATGACCGCGGGCACATCGAAACACTGGCTGAAATACGCTAAGAAGCTCGCGCGACTAAACATCCTCGAGATCAACGAGGATGCAGACAAACCGAGGGGATCTGCCACGCTCATCCTCTCGGATAACGACAAGGTTTACATTCCCCTGGCCGGGCTTATCGACGTACATTCCGAAACACAACGGATCGCGAAGCTGCTGGAAAAGGTCGAGAGGAATCTGAAGCCGCTGGAGGCCAAACTCTCAAGCGCCGATTTTCAATCGAAGGCCCCTCCCGACGTTGTGGCCAAGACCAGACAACAATTGGAGGATCTTCGCTCGAAGCATCTCCAGTGCCGCAAGGAACTGGAATGGATGAACGAGATCACTTCCACAAACCTGCCGGAAGGGACCTCCGCATGACCCTCAGAGATGAGATTCCTGCCATAGAACTGGAAGCGTTTCTCCGTCAGGCGCTCCGGGAAGACCTGGGGTTCGGCGATCTGACGACGCGTGTCTTGTTCGGCGAACACCGGCGCGTGAAGGGGTTCTTCCTGGCAAAAGAAGACCTGGTCCTGGCAGGTCTGGATCTGATCGAAATGACCTGCCGCCTGCTGGATCCTGTTTGCCAAGTCAATTCGCCGTGGCAGGACGGTGCGCGTGTCCCGAATGGGGAGAGCATCGCGGAGGTAGCGTGTGATGCGCAGGCACTCCTGACCGGAGAACGGGTCATTCTAAACCTCCTGCAACACCTCTCCGGTATCGCCACGCTGACTGTCCGCTATGTAGAGGCGGTCCGCGGGACACACGCCCGCATCCTGGATACTCGAAAGACCACGCCCGGCCTGAGGAAGTTGGAGAAATACGCGGTGCGCGTCGGCGGCGGATACAACCACCGCTTCGGTCTCAGCGACGGCATCCTGATCAAAGACAACCACCTGGTCCTCATGGGAAGCATCAAGGAAGCAATCGACCGGGCCAGGAAGCATGCCCCGCCCCTGATGAAGATCGAGGTGGAAGCGAGGACCCTGCACGACGTGCAGGATGCGCTGGACGCCAAAGCCGATGTCATCATGCTCGACAACATGGATCTGCCGACGATCCAGCAGGCCGTTGAGTTTATCGGCAAGAGGGCGCGCGTGGAGGTCTCCGGTCGGGTAACGCTGGATCGGGTGCGCGCCATCGCCGAGACTGGCGTGGACTACATCTCCGTGGGAAGCCTCACCCACTCCGCAAAGGCCGTGGACATCAGTTTCGAGATTCTCCCCTAAGAGTTCCAGCGCTCAGCTTTCAGCAGTCAGCCGTCAGCTTTGTGATTCAGCTGATAGCTGAATGCTGATTGCTGACGGCTAAGTACGATAGCGGTTCGTGATGGGCATGCGCCGATCGCGGCCGAACGCTTTGGGCGTAATCTTGATGCCGGGCGGCGCCTGCCGCCGCTTGTATTCATTCTGGTCCACCATCCCGATCACTCGCCTGACTGAAGAAGGGTCAAATCCGCGTGGCACGATCTCCTCCGGGGACATGTCTTCCTCAACGTATGCCTTCAGGATAGGATCAAGCACATCATACGGCGGCAGCGAGTCCGTATCCTTCTGGCCTGGACGGAGTTCTGCTGTGGGATCTTTGGTGAGAATTCTCTCGGGTACGACCGGCACCCTGCCACGCTTGTTCCGGTAATTTACCAAAGCGTACACCAGCGTCTTGTGCACATCCTTCAAGACGGCAAACCCGCCCGCCATGTCTCCGTAGAGGGTCGCATACCCGACGCTCATCTCACTCTTGTTCCCGGTCGTCAGGACGAGCCACTTGAACTTATTGGAGATCGCCATGAGGAGATTCCCCCGGATGCGCGCCTGGAGGTTTTCTTCCGTCACGTCCTGCGGCAGGTCCCGGAAGACATCTCCCAATGTCTTGAAGTAATCCGCCATGACGTTTTGGATCGGCAGCACAAGGAGCGGAATGCCCAGGCGGGCGTCCAGGGCCTCCGTGTCTTCCCGGCTCTCCCGTGAGGTGTACGGCGACGGCATGAATACGCCCGTGACCCGATCCTTTCCCAGCGCGTCGACGGCAATGGTGGCGGTCAGAGCGGAATCCACCCCCCCGCTCAGCCCCACGACGACATGGCGGAAACCGTTCTTCCGGATATAATCGGCCGTGCCCAGGCAGAGGGCTTGATAGATTTCCCCGATCGGATCAGGCGGCCGGATCACCCGCCTGCGTGGCAATTTCTGACGGCGTCTTGCCGGCAATGCCGGCAACGTGATTTCACTGACCGCACATCGGACCGGTCTTTTCCCTGAAGAGATTCCCTTCGGAGAGCGCCCACGCAAATCATTCCCGATAGGCAGATCCAGGACAATCCAATCCTCCTCGAACTGCCTTCCCCGCGCGAGCACTTCCCCCTCAGGACTCAGGACGAGGCTATGGCCGTCAAACACCAGCTCGTCCTGACCGCCGACTAGGTTGTTGTAGGCCAGGAAGATTCGGTGGGCCCTGGCGCGCTCCACCAGCATCTCTTCCCGCTCCCTCCATTTCCCCGCGTGAAAGGGCGAAGCGTTCAGGACCGCAACCAAGCGCGCGCCGCCCCGGGCGACCTGGGAATGGGCCGGACCTTCCGCATCCCAGATGTCCTCGCAGATATTCACGCCGAAGCGGAGGGGGCCCTGCCGGTACACGGAACAGCGGCGCCCCGGGGTGAAATACCGCTGTTCATCAAATACCCCGTAATTCGGCAGCAGGACCTTGTGATAGACGTCCGCCAGGACGCCGTTGCAGCAGACGGCCGCCGCATTGAACACCTGTTTTCCCCGGCGATCGACGAATCCGATCACAGCGGTGAGCCCCCGCGAATGAGGGACGATTTCTTCCAGGACAGCCAGGTTATCACGAACGAATGCCGGCCGGAGCAAAAGGTCTTCCGGCGGATAACCCGTTACCGCCAGCTCCGGGAAGATGACGAGATCGACCCTTTCCCGCTGGGCCTGCCGGAAGCCGCGGACGATCTTCCGGGCGTTCCCCTCCAAGTCACCCACCGTGCAGTTCATCTGGGCCATGGCCAGGCGAAGCTGTCGCATCGATCCCTCCGTGTTGATGCTCCATCATAACAGGCAACACCTCGCATTGACAAGCCCCTCCACCGCGAAACTTCTTCCCCTCCTTTGTAAGAGCCTGCAGTCACAAAAAGCCCTCCCGGCCGAACCGGCCGGGAGGGCTTG
>JACRHK010000287.1 GCA_016217625.1 Nitrospirota bacterium | reverse complement strand
AGGGGTCCGTTGATCTGGCGCGTCTGTCCGGGCTTTACCCGGCGGGGGTCATCTGCGAGATCATGAACGAGGACGGCACCATGGCGCGCGTGCCGGAATTGATGGTCTTTGCCCGCATGCACGGCCTCAAGGTGATCACGATCAAGGACCTCATCGAGTACCGCGTGAGGAAGGATCGGCTCGTCCGCCGCCTGGTCGAGACGCACCTCCCCAGTTTCTACGGGGGGGAGTTCAAGGCGATCCTCTACGAGAACGACCTGGACCATCATCACCATTTGGCGCTGGTGAAGGGGGAGATTGGCCCTGACGATGTGGTCCTGGTGCGTGTCCATTCGGAATGTCTGACGGGCGACACGCTGGGGTCGAAGCGGTGCGACTGCGCCGAGCAGCTCCATCGCGCCATGGAGCAGATCGGCCGGGAGGGGAAGGGGGTCCTCCTCTACATGCGCCAGGAGGGGAGGGGGATCGGGCTTCTGAACAAGCTTAGGGCCTATGCGCTGCAGGATCAGGGCCAGGACACGGTGGAGGCGAACCTGACCCTCGGGCTGAAGGCCGACCTGCGGGATTACGGGATCGGCGCCCAGATCCTCATGGACCTGGGGCTGCATAAGATCCGCCTGCTGACGAACAATCCCCGGAAGATCGTCGGCCTCGAGGGGTACGGCCTGCGCGTCGTGGAGCGCGTGCCCATCGAGGTGCAGGCCCATGAGAAGAACGTCCATTACCTCCGAGCGAAGAAGAAGAAGATGGGCCATTTCCTGGAGGGGGTCTGAGTGGCGGGCGTGATCGAGGGAGAGCTGCGGGGAGAGGGGCTCCGGTTCGGGATCGTGGCCGGCCGGTTCAACGACTTCATCACCTCCCGCCTCCTGGAGGGCGCCCTGGATGCCTTCCGGTCGCACGGCGTGAGGGAGGAGGATCTCACTGTGGTCCGCGTGCCGGGCGCGTTTGAGATCCCCGTCGTGGCCCGGCACCTCGCCGGGAGCGGGCGGTTTCACGCCATCCTCTGCCTCGGGGCGGTGATCCGGGGAGAGACGCCGCACTTCGACTACCTCTGCGCCGAGACCTCCCGCGGGATCGGAAGCGTGGCCCTGGAGACCGGCCTGCCGGTCCTCTTCGGCGTGTTGACGACCGACACGGTCGAGCAGGCCGAAGCCCGCGCCGGCGGCAAGAGCAACAAGGGGTGGGAGGCCGCCCTCGCGGCCCTCGAGATGGCGAGCGTGATGGCAAAACTGTCCGATGTCAAAAGTCCAAGGTCGAATCCGTCTGGGACTTCGGACTTTGGATTTCGGACGTCTTAGCTGCGCGATGAAACGTCGCAAGGCCAGAGAGCTGGCGCTCCAGTTTCTTTTCCAATGGGACGTTTCGGGCGGGGGAGACCTGGAAGCGCGGCTTGCGCAGTTCTGGGAGTGGCAGCATCCTCATCCGGAAGCGCTCCGGTTCGCCGAGAGCCTGATCCGGGGGACGCTGGACCACCTCCGGGAGATCGACGGGCTGCTCGCGCAGACCAGCGAGCACTGGACGCTCGACCGGATGGCGACCGTGGATCGGAACATCCTCAGGTACGCCGCGTATGAGATTCTGTTCTACGAGGAGGTTCCGGAGAAGGTGGCCATCGACGAGGCCATCGAGGTGGCCAAGAAGTACGGCTCCGCCGAATCCCCTGCCTTCGTCAACGGCATTCTGGATCAGATCGTCAGGCAGGGAAAACGGAAGGCCGCCGCCGCATCCCTTTGAGCGTCTTCCGCATCGCCTGCCTGCCGCAGGCAGGCTGGAGGGGCAGCGCACCACTATGCGGACGGCGGTTATCTCCGATATCCACAGCAACCTGGAAGCGATGGGGCGCGTCCTGGAGGACATCCGGCATCAGCGGGTGGAGGAGACCGTCTGCCTGGGGGATCTCGTCGGTTACGGTCCGAACCCCAACGAGTGCGTGGAGATGGTCCGCAAGGCCTGCTCCCACGTTGTGGCGGGCAACCATGACCACGCGGCCGTGGGGCTGACGGCGCTGGAGACGTTCAACCCGCAAGCCCGCCTGGCCGTGGAGTGGACGCGGTCGCATCTCCTGCCGGAGCACCGGGATTACCTGAAGCACCTGCATTTTACGCGCCATCGGAAGGAGATCACATTGGTGCATGCCACGCCCCACGAGCCCAAGCAGTGGCACTACCTCTTCGACTGGAGGGACCTCCTGGTGAACTTCCGGGCGTTTCACGGCCGCTATTGCTTCATCGGCCACACGCATCTGCCGCTCGCGTTCATCCAGGGGCCGGACGACCGGCTCTACTTCAACCGGAACGCGGTCGTCCCGATCGAGGAGGGTCACCGCTACCTCGTGAACGTGGGGAGCGTGGGCCAGCCGCGGGACGGCAACCCCGCCGCCTCGTACGCCATTTTCGACGCGTCGGGACCGGCGATCGAGTTCCGGCGCGTCCCTTATCCCGTCCGGCTCACCCAGGAGAAGATGAAGAAGGCCGGTTTGCCGGAGTACCTGATCCAGCGGCTCTCGGTGGGGAGGTGACGGGATGATCCCCCGCTACACCCGACCCGAGATGGCGCGGATCTGGGAGGCCGGACACAAGTACGCCACGTGGCTCCGGGTGGAGATCCTGGCGTGCGAGGCGTGGGCCGCGCTGGGTGAGGTGCCCAGGGCGGCGTTGGGCCGGATCAAGAAGCGGGCGCGCTTCGACGTGGACCGGATTGACGCCATCGAGCGGGAGGTCAAGCACGACGTCATCGCCTTCCTGACGGAGGTGGGGGAGCATGTCGGGCCCGAGGCGCGCTACCTCCATCTCGGCATGACCTCCTCGGACGTCCTGGATACGGCGCTCGCCGTGAACCTTGTGGAGGCTTCCGACCTGCTCCTCCGGGGCCTCGACCGAGCCCGTGCGGTCGTGAAGCGGCAGGCCCTCCGGCATAAGCGGACGCTCATGATCGGCAGGACGCACGGGGTCCACGCCGAGCCGATCACGTTCGGCTTCAAGCTCGCCCTCTGGCACGAGGAGCTGGGGCGCCACCGCGAGCGCCTCCTTCGCGCCCGCGACGTGGTGAGCGTGGGGAAGGTCTCAGGGGCCGTGGGGACCTACGCCAACGGGGACCCCCGCGTGGAGACCTACGTCTGTCGGAAGCTCGGGTTGAGGCCCGCTGCCGTCTCCTCCCAGATCCTCCAGCGCGACCGCCACGCCGAATTTGTCGCCGCCCTGGCTCTGCTGGCCTCCTCCCTGGAGAAGTTCGCCGTGGAGTTGAGGCACCTGCAGCGGACGGAGGTCCTGGAGGTCGAAGAGTATTTTTCTCCCGGCCAAAAGGGGTCCTCGGCCATGCCTCACAAGCGGAACCCCGTCTCGGCCGAGAACCTCTCGGGCCTGGCTCGCCTGGCGCGCTCGTATTCCCTCGCCGCGATGGAGAACGTCCCCCTCTGGCACGAGCGCGATATCAGTCATTCTTCAGTCGAGCGCGTGATCCTGCCGGATGCCGCGATCCTCCTCGATTACATGCTCAACCGGTTTGCGGATCTGGTGGAGCACTTGGTCGTCTATCCGGACCGGATGCGGGCGAATCTCCTGAAGCTGGGGGGGCTGGTCCATTCGGAAGGGGTGCTCCTGGCCCTGGTCAAGAAGGGGCTCGCGCGGGAGAAGGCTTATCAGTTGGTGCAGCGGAACGCCATGGCCGTCTGGCAGGAGGGGGGAGACTTCGGGAAGCGGCTCAAGGCCGACCGGGAGGTCGCGCGCTTTCTCACGCCGCAGGTGATCGTTGAGTGCGTGGAGCTCCGGCACGCCCTCCGGCATGTGGTTGGGATCTTTAAACGGGTATTCGGAAGAAGAACGCGATGACAGATACGATCCAGCGCGGGCGGCAGATCTACGAGGGGAAGGCGAAGATCCTCTACGAGACAGACGACCCGGATCTCGTGATCCAGTACTTCAAGGACGAGGCGACGGCATTCAACGCGCTGAAGCGTGGGGTCATCGAGGGGAAGGGGGTCCTGAACAACCGGATCTCCGAGCGCCTCTTCCTCCTCCTGGAGGGGGAGGGGATCCCCACACACTTCATCCGGCACTTGAGCGACCGGGAGATGCTGGTCAAGCGACTGAAGATCTTTCCCGTGGAGGTCATCGTCCGGAACCTGGTGGCCGGGAGCCTGGCCAAGCGGCTGGGGCTCGAGGAGGGGCGCACGCCTCCCTACCCGCTGGTGGAGTTCAACTACAAGAACGACGCCCTGGGCGATCCCCTGATTACCGAAGATCACGCGGTGCTGCTCGGCGCGGCGACGCCCGACCAGCTCCAGCGGATGCGCGCATATGCCCTGCGGGTGAACGACGTCCTCCTGAAGTTCTTCGACGAGCGGGGGCTGCTGCTCGTGGACTTCAAGCTGGAGTTCGGCCTCCACAAGGGGGAGATTCTGTTGGGTGATGAGATCTGCCCGGATACCTGCCGCCTCTGGGACAAGCAGACGATGGAGAAGCTGGACAAGGACCGCTTCCGCCGCGACCTGGGCAAGGTGGAGGAGGCGTATCAGGAGGTGTGCCGGAGGGTGTGTGGGGAGTGAAGCAGTTGAGCACGATTCATCGAGGTGTTATGTCTGGATGTCGGGGGAAGCTGATAACTGATAACAACAAGCAGTAGGTCATAAGCTTTCTTGCTATCATAATTTCTTGACCGTGGATGAGGTAATTGCTAACCTGAGGGTACTGTTGAAGAGGAGGAGGCTACAATGTCGAAGAAGCTGACTGCTCACATGATGACAGTGTGTTGGGGCATAGTGTTGTTAACGGCTACCCTCGTGGCTCCCACGGTGGGCTGGGCTGGCCCTCAGGTGCGGGTAGACCCCTTCGGGAACCCTTTACCACCTCAGGAACAAGTGCGCCTAGAGGTCGAGCGGCTTCTAGGGAAGCCGATTCCGGCCCGGCCTCCCGTGCGAGGAAAGCCGGATGTTCAGCCCGGCGCCCCTTTCGATGGGCCTGACGTCCCCGTCGCACATACCCTTTCAGAGACAGGTATCCTCGTTCAGCCCACTTCGGCCGATCTTGCCGAGACACCCGACGTCCGCTTTACTCCGGAGGTCTTAGAGATCATTCAGCGCTTTGGCGGCGATCCCGAGCAGCTTTACCTCTACGTGAAGAATAACTTCGAGTTCACCCCCTATGCGGGCTCTCAGAAGGGGTCAGAGGGAACGCTGCTGGAGTTCTCCGGAAACGACTATGACCAGGCCTCCTTACTTATCGCCCTCCTGCGGGCCGCGGGTATTCCGGCCCGGTATGTGTTTGGGTCCATGTACGTCCCGCTCGATGAAGCCCTCAACTGGCTGGGCGTGGAGGACCCGAATGTCGCTCTCTCCATCCTTCAATGGCAGGGGATTCCCTCCCAACTGGTCAAGACGGGTGGCGGAAGCCTGCTGCTCAACCGGGTCTGGGTCGAGGCCTTCCTCGTCCGCCACGGCCCCAACCCCCGCTGGGTCCCGATGGATCCGGCCTTCAAGCAATACTCCTATTTCCGAGGAGTGATTCCTCTGTTCGCTCGGAATGTACCGTTTAGTCAAAGTGAGTATCTTTCCCTTCCGGTTCAGGATGGGCGGACGGCCTATGAGTTCTTCCGCGACCGGGTGCAGCAAGCTCTTGATACTGCGTCTCCTGGCACGACGACCGAAGAGTTGTGGCGTAGGCGAAGAACCCTTCCTACTACCTTCCCCAGAGGGTTGCCTGGCCGCTTGGAGAACCGGGTGCGGGTGGCCGGGGAGCTTTCGGCCCTGACAGACAATCAGCGCTATCTCCTCACCCTCTACACGGTCGATGGATACGGCATCAGTGCCCAATGGACGATCCGCCTTCCCGAGGTCTACGGCCGGCGATTGACTGTGAGCTTCCCGCCAGCCTCGGCGGCGGATGAGACTTTGGTCCAGCAGTACGGCGGCTACTACAACGTCCCGGCCAATCTCCTCCGCGTCCGTCCGACGATTAAGCTCGATGGCCAGATTCTCGCCCAGGGGAGCCGCAGTGTGGGGATCGGCGATGGCCACTATCTGGTCGTGGACTTCCTCTTTCCCGGATATGGTCTCTATGACCGGGTTT
>JACRHK010000282.1 GCA_016217625.1 Nitrospirota bacterium | reverse complement strand
CAAACGCGCCGGTAGAAAGGTGGACCCTTTCCAAAACGGCGCGTTAGGTTGCTTGCGAGGATAGCCCATCGCCCTCAGAGGGGGTGCCACCACAGAACGGGTTGAAGGGCACAATCATTTTATTTTCGCATAGTTATACCAGAGGGCTGAAGGAGTGTCAAGGGGTGATGGGGGACAATTGCCACCCGGATCGGCGTTATCCCGCCGTGTGGGGGCAGAGGGTGCGGAACGTGCAAAATTTGCAGGCGAGATAGTCCGGGCGGGGGGCATAATCCCGGGCCCGGATTCCCGCCGCGGCCTTCAGGACCTGGGCTTCGGTCTCCGCCAGGTCGCGCGCCGTCTTTTGGAGGGAGGCCGTGAGCCCCGCCTCGAGGAACCGGAGCTCCACCCGTTCGGGGAGACGGCCGGTAATCGCCCGGTACCCCATCGCATAGATCCCGAGTTGGAGGCTTTTCTTGATCTCCGCGTCCGCTTTCTCCTGATCGCGGATCTGGGAGGTCTTGTAGTCGATGATGACGGCCTCCCCGTCCCGCTCGTCGAGCCGGTCCCACCGCCCAACGACCCGGTTCTTTTGCAAAAGAAAAGCAAACTCCTGCTCCACGGCGGCCGGGACGACGGGCGATGCGGACTCGATCTCCCAGAAGCGGGCGAGCATCTGCCTCCCTTCGGCCATTCGGGCGGCCTCATGGTCGGCCGACAGGAACCCCTCGCTTACCCAGGCCCGATCGAAGACGGCGAGGAGTTCCGGCAGGGGAAGCGGCCGGCCGGCCTGGCGGCTTTTCAGCAACGCCTGGACGGCCGCATGGACGGCGCTTCCGTAGACGACCGCATGGTGGCGGAAACAGGGGATCCGCAGCACGTGGCTGTACCGGTACTTGAGCGGGCAGGTCAGGTAGTCGTCGATTTGATAGTAGGAGAGAGTGAGGATCGCTTCTTCCGATAGCGGCGAGGGCGCCCATTCCCCGACGTCCGTCCCCGATCCGGGCGGGGGGGCAGGAGCGAAACGGCCGATCCGCTCCAGCGGCGAGCCCTTCCACGGCCGGACGGCTTCTTCTCCAAGCTCCACGGCTTCCTGGACGAAGGGGCTCACCTTCCGCTGCCGCTTCGTGCCGTAGTCCGCAGCCCAGGTGAGGTAGAGCTCTTCGCGGGCCCGGGTCATCCCCACGTAGAAGAGACGCCGCTCCTCCTGAATGTGAAAATCGCCCGAGGGGAGCTTCTCCTTGATCAAGGCCCCGGGGAGCTCGAACGGGTCCCCGCGCCTCCGGGTCGGGAACTTCTGTTGGACGAGGCAGACGAGGAACACCACCCGGAACTCCAGCCCCTTGGCCTGATGCACCGTGAGGACCTGGACGGCGTCCTCGTCGGGATCGGCTTCCGCCGCCGCCGGGTCGTCCCCCGCTTCCCGTAGAGCCGCAAGCTGCTCCAGGCAGGGCCCGATCCGATCGCGCTGGGTGAGGGACTCGCACTCGCGGATAACCTCGAAGAAGCGGGCGATGTTCTGGACCTGGCGCTCGGCCTCCGGCGTGGCCGCCTCCGTCAGGCGGGCCAGGATGCCCTTCTCCTGGAGGAACTGATAGAGCAGCCGGCTCGTCGGGAGCGTGCGGCTGAGCTCCAACCACCGCTCCAGGTCCCCGAGCAGGGAACGGAACGCCGCCAAACCCTCCGCCGACGGCGGATCGGAAAGCTCGTCCGTGCCGTCTGACCCCTGGCTGATTTCCCTGAGGACCTGATAGAGCGGGCGGTGGCGGCGCGAGGCCCGGTGCATGGCCAGGGCCAGGTCGGTCATCGGAAGCCGGTAGAGGTCGGAGACGGCGAGCTGATAGAGGCTCAGGCTGTCCCGCGGGTCGGCCACGGCTTTCAAGAAGGCCCACAGCAGGCGGATCTCCTCGCGGCCGTAAAGGCCCCTGTTCCCCGTGAAGCGGTAGGGGATCCCGCGGGCGAAGAGGGCCCGGAGGAATGGCTCCGCGTCATCGTTCGCCCGGACAAGGACGGCGAAATCCCCATAGCAGCACCCCCCCTGCTTGACGCGCTCGGCGATCCGCTCCGCCACGCCCTCGGCCTCGCTGCTCCCCGTGTCGAACGCAAGCGGGCGGATTGCCCCCTCCTCCGGAGGGGGGTCCGAGGTCCGAGGTCCGAGGTCCGAGGTCTGGGGTGTTCGGTTTGACTTCGGACTTTGGACCTTGGACGGCTCTTCGACCAACCGCTTCTCGATCCCCAGGCGCGCTTCCAACCGGTCGGGGTTGTTGTAGCGGATGAGGCGGTAGGCCCCGTCCAGGATGGCCTGGCGGGAGCGGTAATTCCTCGTGAGGACTACCCGCCGGGCCTCGGGGAAGTGGTCCATGAAGGTGAGAATATTGCTGAGCGCGGCGCCCCGGAACTTGTAGATGCTCTGGTCGTCGTCCCCCACGACCGTCAGGTTGCCCCGGTCGCCGGCCAGGAGGCGGACGAGCTGGAACTGGGCGTAGTTGGTATCCTGGAACTCATCGACCAGGATGTACTTCACCTGGCGGCCGCAGCGTTGGAGGACGGAGGGGTGCTCCCGGAGGAGGCGGAGCGCCAGGAGGATCTGGTCGCCGTAATCCACATGCCCCGCTCTCGCCATGAGCTCCTGGTAGCGGGCATAGACCTCCGCCAGCTCCCGATGGAGCTCGGCGTCCTCGTCTTCTCCCGCTCCTTCTGAGGGCAGAGACTCCGCATAGGCCCGGTACTCCTCCGGCGTGACGGCTTCATCCTTCGCCCGGGAGATCAGCGTCAGGATCGCCTCGAGCTGCTTCGTGGGGTTCCCCAGGGGGCGGAGGCGCCGGAGGGGAAGGTCGAAGAGGCGCTCGCGGCAGAAGAGGACCTGCTCGGCCCGGGAGAGGACGCGACAGTCGGTCGTCAGCCCCAGCAGCAGGCCGTGTTCGCGGAGGAGGCGATCCCCGAAGGCGTGGAAGGTGCCGATCTGGCAGCCGAACATCCCGAGCGGCACGAGGGTGTCGACCCGCTCCTCCATCTCGGCCGCCGCCTTCTCCGTGAAGGTGAGGGCCAGGACCTCCTCCGGCCGCGCCCGGCCGCTCAGCAGGAGGTGGGCGATCCGGTAGGTCAGGACCTTGGTTTTTCCCGTCCCCGCCCCGGCGATGATGAGGAGCGGCCCCTCCCCGTGCTCGACGGCCTCCCGCTGCTCAGGATTCAGATCGTCCCACACGCCTTCCCCTCTGTCATTCTGCATTCTGCATTCTGCATTCCCCATTCCGCATTCCGCATTTTCTCAGAACCACCCCTTGCGCTTGAAGAGGTAGAGCATGACGGCTGCGATGGCTCCCATGAGGCCGAGGGCATAGAGGTAGCCATACTGCCAGCGCAGCTCCGGCATCCACGCGAAATTCATCCCGTAGATTCCGGCAATCAATGTGAGCGGCATGAAAATCGTGGCGATCACCGTCAGGACTTTCATCACGGCATTGAGGCGGTTGGAGACCATGGAGAGATGGGCCTCCAGCGTGGCCGTGAGGTGTTCCCGATACCCCTCGGCCAGGTCGGCGATCCGGACGAGGTCGTCGTAGACGTCCCGAAAGTAGACCTGCGCGCGGGCATCGATGACGGCCAACGGGTCGCGGCTCAGGCGGTGGAGGATCTCCCGCTGGGGGGCGGCCACCCGCTTGAGGTGCATCACGTCGCGCTTGAGCGAGAGGATCTGGCTCAACACCCCGTGGTCGGGATCCTCCAGGACCCGCCGCTCGAGGACGGCGATCTGCTCGTCGATGTCGTCCAGGATCGGCAGGTAGTTGTGGATGACGCCGTCCAGGATCTCATGGAGCATCCAGTCCACGCCGCGCGCGAGCGTGGGGGAGTTCTTCCGGAGGCGGCGGAGGACCTCGGTGATCGTCCGGGAGGGCTCGTCGTGGTAGGTGACGAGGTAGCGGGGGCCGAGGAAGAGGTTGAGCTCCACGGTGGCGAAGGTCCCCGGCGTCTCGGGGGAGCGGGCGCCGTGGTGGACGACGAGGAAGAGGTACTCGCCGTAGTCGTCGAGCTTGGGGAGGTGGGTCTCGGCGATGCAGTCCTCCACGGCCAGGGGATGAAAATGAAACACCCCGGCAAGGAGCGCGCGCTCCTCTTCGGTGGGCGCCTCCATGTCGACCCAGAGGCGGACGTGCGGGTCGGCCAGCAAGGCGGGAATCTCGCTTGCCGCCACGTCCGTCCGGAGTACCCCGGCCTCGGTATAGGCAGAGATGTTGAGCATGCTGATCTCCCAGGGAGGTTAGGGGTATTGTAAATTGCAAATTGTCAATTGCAAAATGAAAAATCCACCCTGCCGAACAAGGAGAATCGCCCATGCGCCGAGAATCGGGTATAATCTCCTCATGGATCGGAAGGCGTTCGAGCGGCTGGTGGAGGAGGCGATCGCCCTCCTCCCCCGGCGTTTCCGGAAGAAGATCGAGAACCTCTACGTCGTGGTAGAGGACTGGCCGACCCCCGAGGACCTGGAGTCGGTCGGCCTCTCGAACCCCTACGACCTCCTGGGGCTGTACCACGGCATCCCGATCAACGAGCGGGGGATGAGCTACGGCAATGTCCTGCCCGACCGGGTCTCGATCTACCAAGGCCCTATCGAGGCGATCTGCGAGACGGACGAGGAGGTGCGGGAGGAGATCCGCCTGACGATCATCCATGAGCTGGGCCACTACTTCGGGTTGAGCGACGCGGAGATGGCCGAGTTGGAAGAGGCGGGGCCGGAGGATTGAAGAATGAATGTTAGAGGCGGAAGGCTTGAGGCTTGAGGTTTGAGGCGAACAGAAGCGTTGGAGGCTTGAAGCCTTTGCCTCCACCCTCCTGCCTCCACCCCCTAACCTCCAACCTCCATCTTCTATCTTCTGACATTCCGCGCGCCGTTCCACCATGACAACCCGCCGGCCCATCCCATGCGGAGGCGTCCCACCAGCAGGCGGGGGATTTCGGTGGCCCGCACGCCCCGTAGATCATCCAGCAAGGAATAGACCACGGGCGTGATCAGGAGCGTCAGGATCAGGGCCAGCATCTGCCCGCCCACGATGACCATGGCCGTGGAAGCCCGCGAGGCCGCGCCGTCCCCACGGCCGAAGGCGATGGGAAGCATCCCCGCCACCACCGCGAATGTCGTCATGAGGATGGGCCGCAGTCGCGTGTGGTTTGCCTCGAGGATCGCCTGCATCCGCTCCACGCCCCGCGCCCGCAGCGTGTTCGTGTAGTCAACCTGGAGGATGGAGTTCTTCTTGACGATCCCGAACAGGAGGAGCATCCCGATCATGCTGTAGACGTTGAGCGTCATGCCGGCCAGCATCAGGGAGAGGAATCCGAAGGGGAGGCTCACGGGCAGGCAGACCATGATCGTCACGGGGTGAAGGTAGGAGTTGAACTGGGCGGCCAGGACCATGTAGATGAAGATCATGCTGGTGATCGTGGCCCAGAAGAACCCCCAGATCGCCTGCTCGTAGATCTTGCTCCGGCCGATGAAT
>JACRHK010000280.1 GCA_016217625.1 Nitrospirota bacterium | reverse complement strand
CGGTTTTCCTCGGCCACCGGGTTCCCCTTTTCCAGCTTTCTCAGGGCCTTCTCCATCAGCTCGCGGAGGAGCCACATGCCTTCCGGCCGCTTCAGTCGCGCCATGGCGGCGAGGACACCGAGATGGTCCAGAAGGCGGAGAGACTCCGAGGTATACCGTTTCAAGAAGAGGGGGATAAACCGGTCGTCCCCCATCTCCGCCAGCGCTCGGGCACAGGATGCAAGGACAAATCCTTTGCCGGTTTCAATAACCCGGAGCAGGGAATCGGCAAACCGGGGATCGGGCCGACCGTGGAAATACTCGGCGGCCATCGCCGCCACCTCTTCATCGGCATCTTGGAGGAGAGACGCCATGATCGGGGCGGCCTCTTCGGGATAGTATTCCTCCAGATGTCTCGCGGCCCACAGCCGCGCGTCGACATGGCGGCTCTGAGCCCAACCAGCCAGATTCTCTAACGTCCATAAATAACCCATTGCCCATCCTCAACACATGGTTTTCTACAGGATCTGCAGCCCACACGCATTACAGCGCTTAAAACTCAATCCCCCTTCGGGCATTGTAACCCTGGTCATAGGGGTGCTTGATGGCCAGCATCTCGGTCACGAGGTCGGCCGCGGCTACGCATCCTCGGCGACGGTCCTCTCCTCGACCCGCACGCGGAACCGCCCCAACAGGTAGACCCGCAAGCACGTCGACTCCGAAGATCGATGAGGCCTTTCCCTCCTGGCCATGTTCTATTTTCCTTATTTCACCGGCGACCTGCGGCTTCCCTTGCCGCGTGCAGTTGTCGCATGCGAGCCACCGGCAAAGGGAAAAAGTTTACAGGTCCCGCGGCTCGAGAAGCAGTTTGACACCTTCGACGATTTGCCTGACCCTGGGGGGAGGGAGTGTTCCTATCCTTTCAGCCAAATCGGTTTTATCCACAGTGATCAGTTGAAAGATGTTGACGACGCTGGCCTTCTTAAGATTCGCCTCGCCCTTGCGCAAGAGGACATTTCCTGGGGCCTCCGCCCGCCTGAGATTGGAGGTCAACGCGCAGACGACCACAGTACGAATGTTGCTGTGGTTGAATAGGTTGTTTTGAACGACCACATGCGGGTGTCGGTAACCGGGGGCTGAACCGGAAGGTGGACCCAAGTCCAGCCAGAACACGTCCCCCTGCCTGATTACCATCGCTCCGCCTTGAGCAATTCGGCGTAACGTTTCTTGCCCAGCTTCTTCCGCATCGCCTCTTCCGCCGGTTCGGCCTGCGAATAGACTCTATTGAGGGCATCCAGCATCCTTCTGCTGCGCATTTTTTCCAAATAATCCCTCAACGCCTCGGCGATGACCCTGCTCCTGGAATAATGCATCGCCTTTGAGAGCTTCTCCACCGACTGAAAAAGATCATCGGGAATGGATACGGCTGTCTTCATGAATCCCCCTGGTTATACTTTAAGTATAAATCACTTAAATACCAATGTCAACACCATCGGCAACGAAATAACCCCTAAAACTCAATCCCCCTCCTGGCGCGAAACGTAATCCCCAGCGTACCGAAGTCGGCGGCGCTGCTCTCCTGCGGGGCGCCGCTGAAGACCTCCGCCCGCCAGGTAATCTCGATATCAACGAAGCCGGCCTTCACGACAACAGTCTCCAGCTCTGCCTCCAGCAGAGCGCCGGCGATTCAGCCGGTCCAGAGATCAATCCGTTGCTTGGCGCTTTGGGGCACCTCCCGCCGGACCAGAATGTCGGCGATCTGTAAACGTCCCTCCGGCTTAAGGACGCGGCGCATCTCGGCCAAAGCCGCCGACTTGTCCGGGAGGAGGTTCAACACGCCGTTGGAAATGACGATGTCGGCCCAGCCATCGGGTACCGGAAGCGCCTCGGCCAGTCCCTCCCGGAACTCCACGTGGTGATAGCCGGCCAGGCGGGCATTGCGCCGGGCCTTCTCCTGCATCTCCGGTGTCATGTCCACGCCGAGGACGTACCCGGTGGGGCCGACGAGCCGGGCCGCGATGAGCGAGTCGAAACGGGCCCCCGAGCCTACGTCCACCACCCGCTCGCCCGGCTTGAGTTCCCCCAGGCGGAAGGGGTTCCCCGTCCCGGCAAACGACTCCACAGCCCCCGAGGGAAGCGCGTCGACCCAGTCATCCGGGTAGCCCAGCATCTCCGCCAGGGGCCTTCCGGTATGGAAGTGGAACCCCTTCCGGGGATGGCAGGCCACCTCGGCGTATTCCTTCCGGATCTCCGACCGCAAGGTCTCCACATCCAACTGCAGCGGACTTGGGCTCTGACCCATGGACCTCCTCCTTTGTTCGTTACGGCATCCATTCCATTGCTTAAGCGGGACGAATACAAGAACCCACCTTGTCTCCTCAGCGGGCGGCACCGCCCGCTGAAGAGACCATCCTGACGCATTCGTTCTACTTCCCGCCGCCGCCTCCCGCCTGGGCCACAGACTTCGAATCAATGTCCACGGTGACCAGGAAGCCGGTCGTGCCCCGGAACTCGAACGGTTTGTCCCCTGCTCGGTAGGCCTCCACGACGTTGGGCATCAGAACGAAGCCATCGTTCCGAGGGGCTCCCCAGTACTTGAGGTTCTTGATCACCGCTGGCGCCTCCGTCATCCCCGGAGCCCGCTGGAGAACCACCTCGGCGGTTTTCCCGCCGTCCAGCCGGGCCTCCGCCCGGTCTTTCGTGGCCTTCCACTCCACCGGCGCATCCTCGGCCACGCGGAAGGCCTTCCACTTCACCGGGTAGAGGTGGCCTAAGATCGTGGCGATGGCGTCGCGCTGCTCCTTCGTGACCGTCGGGTCGAAGTGGAGCACGGCCCAGTCCATCTCGCCCTTGGAGAAGTCGCCGCCCAGATCGCCGGCCACCCAGAACTTTGCCCCATCGAGCTTGACCTTGCCGTAGCTCCCCTTGTTGACCTTAATGGCGTTATTGAAGCGGCAGAAGTGTTCCGCCATCCCATGCCCCTCATGGCCCACTTGATGGGCCGCCGGCTTGGTGTTGAAGTAGCACTGGCAGAACATGGGGCAGGAGCAGGCCTCGATGATCGTGGCGTTCATCTTCCAGGAAGGGGCTTTCCCCGCGCTCGGCGCCTCGGCAGCCACACTGAGCGCGGCGAAACCGAGCGCTGAAACAGCCATGAAAAGCGCCACGCGACTTCCCCATCTTTTTAAGCGGATCCTTTCTTCGATCAGTTTCATGGTCCCTACCTCCTTTTTGACAGGTGTGATGTGCGGGGGAAGGCACGGGATCGGAACGACCTCCCCCTATTGAACGCGATCATCGTAGCGGATAGGTCTTCCCCGAATCTTACCCGGAACCTTCCCGGGGAGATGTTTTTTCTCTGAGGGAGACTCAGGCAAACGGAAGCTGCTTCAGGAGGCGCTCCGCCATGCCCACATCGCGCAGAGCACCCAGACGGGCAAACAGGCCCTGTGCCTCCCTGAGGGAATGAGCACAAAGCAGAGTATCTCCGTCCTGATTGCGCTTTAGAAAGGCCCTCGCCAAAAAGCAGTGCGCCTTGGCTGTCTCATAGGGTTGGCCCACGCGCTGAAAGGTGTCCCGGGCCTTCGCAAAATGCTCCAACGCTTCATCTACACGGCCGAGCGCCAGGGCGTGAGACCCCTGAGCGCATCGGCTCATGGCATGCCAGGTCCCCTCCCCCCAGGAGGCCACCACCTTCTGCATTTTTTCGAGGAAAGGTTCCGCCTCCAGGGGTTGGCCGGCATGAGAGAGCACCTCCACGGCCATGGGATAAAAGAGCACGTTGCAGGTGGCGCACACGCCAAAGCGTTCCTGGGCTGCGAGCCCGGCCTCGATGTACCCGCAGGCCGCAGGGACTTTCTGTCGCTCCAGCGCGCTGCGGGCCAGCATGGCGTAGAGACGGCCCATGAGATGGGCAGCCATGGGGGCGCGCTCAGCCATCCCCAGGCCCCGCTCTAGGCATTCCACGGCGCGGGCATCGTTCCCCCGGTTCAGTTCCAGCTCTCCTATCCGCTGCCAGGCGAGCGCTTCACCCGAGTGATAACCTACTTCCTGATACAACGTCACGCTCTGTCGGAGGCGGTCTTCCGCCTCCCGATAATCCCCCACCAGGAGGGCTACCTCTCCCAGCAGGCAGTGGCAGAGGGCCATCGCCCGGCGGGCCCCCATCTTTTCGGCCACCGCAAGGGTCTCGACTGCGAAAGTCCTGACCCTGCTGAAATCCATGTCACCGTACAGGTGATACTCTGCAAGACAGAGGTGGACATCGAACGACTGGGGCACTCGGGCATCCCATTCGCCGCTCCCTACCAGCTTGATGGCGTATTGAAGGCCGCGTTTCCATTCCCCCTGCGTGTGAAAGACCAGGGCCAGAAGCTCGTAGGCCCGAGCCATGGCGTCTGTGGCCCCCAGCCGCTCGGCCAGTCGGTGGCTCTCCTCAGCGGCCTGCAGGGCGTCTCCCGTCGCCTGGCGCGACCAGGCCTCGTGCCCGCGGACGTACAGGAAGTTCGCCCACTCCACCGTCTCCCGGAGGGCAGGATCGGCCCCCCCAATTGCCGCTCCGGCTTCCAGGTGAGCGCGCGCCGCCTCCCCATCGCCAGCCTGGAGGGCTTGGAACGCCGCTTTTGCACGGATCCGCACGAGGCCCCCCGCGTCCTCCGGTAAGACATGTTCAAGGGCCCGACCAAATGCCTCGCGGCTCCGGGCCGCATCCCCCATGAGGGCGGCCGTATCCGCCATCTTCTCCCATACCTGGGCACAGAGAGACCCAGCTTCCGGTTGCTTCTTGACCTCCAAGAGGGTCAAGACGCGCCCGTAGCGATCCAGGGCATCGGCATTTGCATACACGGCCGCTGCACGATCGCCGCTCCGGATCAGGAAGGGGACGGCGCGGGCGGGTATATCCGAGCGCTCCCAGTGATAGGCCAGGATCTCGTCGGCCTCCGGCGAAGGCTGCGGGCCAGCCAGGGTCTCCAGCGCCTTGGCCGCTTCACGGTGGAACACCGCGCGGCGGGGGCGGGAGAGGTCCTGATAGGCCGTCTCCCGGATGAGCGGGTGGGCAAAGCGGTAACCTTCTTGGGTCTCCTCGATCAGCCGGGAGGCCAATGTCTGATCAAAAGCATCCAGGAGATCACCCTCCCGACCGCCCCATGCACAGAGAACCTGGGGATAGGAGAACTCCAGGCCGTACACCGCCGCCAGGGCGAGGAACGCCTTCCCGGTTTCTCCCAGGCGATCGATCCGCCGGTTAAGAACCTCCTGCACCCCCCGCGGGACGCGCGGTGTCATGGAGGCCGGGATACGCCAGGCGCCTTCGGCAAGCTCCAGCTCGCCGTGCTCCTTGAGATCCTCCAGGACCGCCCGAATAAACAGTGGATTCCCCCACGTCGTTCGGCTCAGGTGCTCCACAACCTCTCGTCCGACGGGCTGTCCGCCCAGGTGAGTCGTAGCCAGCTCTCGGATCGCATCGGCGGGCAGCCGGCGGACTGTGATCCGCAAGGGAGCAAGTGCCCGAGGGATCTCGGCAAGGAACGCCCCCAGGGGATGGTGGGGGTCCAGTCCCTCCTCGCGCGCAATGGCCACAATCCCCACGGGCGCGTGAGGCGTTGTATGCCGCAGAAGAAAGTGCAGGAGCTTCAGGCTGGCCGGATCGGCGGCGTGCAGGTCATCGAGGATGAACAACAGGGGTCCGCCTGCGGCGGATTGGGCCCGGGCGGCCAGCCACCGGTGCAGGGCGGTGAAGGCCCGCTGCTGATCGCGCTGGGGATCGGGACGGGATGTCTCTCCGTATGCAGGAAGATAGGCGCGGATTGCCGGGAACAGGAGACTCATTTCGGCGCCCCATTCAACCAATTCCCCGGCGAGGCGATCCGGAGCGCATCGCACGCAATACTCCAGGATCGCGTCGGCCAACGGACCGAAGGGTGCGTGGCCCTCGCCTTCGTACGCCGCCCCGTAGAGGACGACCCCGCCGCGCCGGACCAGACGCACGGCGGACTCTGCGGCCAGACGGGTCTTTCCCACACCCACCTCACCGGCGATGACCATAGCCCCACCCGTCCCTTGAGCCACTTGGTTCAGGAAACGGTCCAGAGCTGCAAGCTCTTCACCGCGCCCGACAAAGGAGGACTCCGCAAGGGCGCGGAGGAGGGTCGGAAGGGCGTGGGGAAAGGCGCCTTGGTCATCTGGAAGACGTGGACTCCGCTTCCCCGAGATGATCTCCTGGTACAGCACGCGGGTGATCGTCTCCGGCTCCGCGTCCAGCTCGCGCTGGAGCGCTCTGCAGCAGGCCTGATATTGGCGGATGGCTACATGGCGCTGCCCCGTCACGGCGTACAGGCGCATGAGCTCCCGGTGGATGCTCTCCTCGGCGGGATCGCTCTGAAGAAACCGTAGGTAATACCGCAATGCCTGCTCCGGACACTTCAGCCGCTCGGCCAATTGAGCGGTGGATCGCAGCGCATCCAGGTACTCCCGGCGGAGGACTTCCCGCCGGGGCGCCACCCATTCCTCGTATCGGTCCTCCTCCAGGAGGTCGCCGGTGTACAGGTCCAGCGCCTTCTCCCAGATCGCCAACTCCTCTGCACCCCGCGCGGCGGTCAGCGCGTCGGTGAAAGTCTCGACATCAGTCCAACAGGTCCCGCCAGGGCAGAGCAAGACCCGACCCCGCTTCATCTGGAGATACCTGGAGGCGCCTCCCACGACTATTTCAGGCTCCAGGACGCGACGAAGGAGGTGGAGGACGCGGTAGAAGTTGTTGGCCGCGGCGCGGGGAGAGAGATCGGGCCAGAGGGCTTCCAGCACCTGCTCTCGCTGTAACGCATGGGCTTGTGCCAGGGCGAGCAGCTTCAGCAGGGTCTTTGCCTTCTCCCGCGGCCAGGCCTCTTCCGGAATGAGACGGGGCCCGACGAAAACGCGTAATCCCCCCAAGAGGCAGATCCGCAACCCAGTCGGTCCGGAAGTTTGACGAGGTGTCCCTTGTTTGGGCATAATTCGCTCTAAAACTCAATCCCCCGCCGGGCCTTGTAACCCTGTTCATAGGGGTGCTTGATGGCGAGCATCTCGGTCACGAGGTCGGCCGCGGCCACGATCTCCGGCGGCGCGCCGCGCCCCGTAAGGACCACGTGGAGCGCGGGCGGCTTCTCTTTCAGGAACCGCAAGACCTCCTCCACGGGAAAATAGCCGTAGCTCAGGACGCAGTTCATCTCATCGAGGATCAGGAGGTCGAACCGCCCCGTGCGGAGCCTCTCCATCGCCAGTTCCCACCCCTCGCGGACCTTCTGCTTGTCCTGCTCAGGGTTCTTCGTGTCCCAGGTGAACCCCTCGCCGACGGCGTAGATCTCGCAGAGGTCGGCGTACCGCTTGGCCAACTCCTGCTCCCCCGTTTTCCAGGCCCCCTTGATGAACTGGATGATGAGGACGCGGAGCCCCTGCCCCATCGCCCGGACGGCGAGGCCCAGGGCGGCCGTCGTCTTCCCCTTCCCCTCGCCTGTGTGGACGATGATGAGGCCGCGGTCCAGCGATTTCATCGCCCGCGGCGGCGGCATCTGCGGCGGTTCCATGGCTGTTACTCCTCCTCACTCCTCACTCCTCACTCCTCACTCCTCACGTTTTTTCTAACCTCACCCGCGTCTCATAGAAACACGCCCCTCCCCCATCCCAGGAAAGGACGGAGGGAGCGAGGGCGTTGACGCCAGCGCCCCGGCCGTAGTGGCCGCCCTCATCCACCCAGACGGTATCGGGCCGCATCCGGACATCCAAAACCACGCGGACACGCAGCCGCCCGACGGAAGAAACAAGGTCGACTTCTTCTCCATCCCGTAGCCCTTTCACCGCCTGCGGGTGAAGGATCGCCTTCGGCATCCCGAGGTCCTCCTCCTCCAGGATGATCGACTTCTGGAACGGCTTTCCCTTGGGCGTGATCAGAAAAAGGTTTCCTCCTGACTCTTGATTTCGCAGGCTGAAGCCTGCGGCTACTTCTGACTCTTCAGGAAGGCGAAGCAAGGCCAGGAAATGATACCGCCCGGAGGGCGTGGCGAACCTTCCGCCCGCAAAGGGGACTTCCGGAAGCAGGGGAGAGACGGCGTGGGCCTTCTCGCGCAGCGCGTGAAGGGGGATGCCCTGCTCCTCAAGAGGGCGCGCGAGCTTCCGGATCCATCCCTCCGCGTCTCCCGCCATCTGCCGGCCGAACCCCAACCGTTCGGCCAACGCCTGATAGATATCCAGGTCAGACCGTGCCTCACCCATCGGCTCCAGAACCTTCGGCATGTATCCCACCGTCCGGTCGCCGTAAGAGCCTCGCACATCCTCCCGCTCGAGGAACGCGCTCACGGGGAGCACGAGGTCGCAGGCCTTCGCCGTATCGGTCAGATAGATCTCCAGGGCCACCTTGAAAGGGACTTGGGAGAGGGCTTTGAGGATACCCTCCGTGTCCTGCGACTGGTTGACGAGGTTGCTCCCCTGGAACCAGGCCACGCGGGCGGGCGGGTCGTCCAGCGCCGCCAGGGCCTCGCCAAAGATGGGCTTGGGGATCGCCCGGCTCCGGGAGGCAGGGGGAATCCCCCGCTCAAAAACCTTCTTGTCGAACGAAGATGCGCTCGGGTGGTCGAACGAGACGCCGCCGCCGGCAACCCCCAGGTTCCCCGTCATCGCCCCCAGGGCGCTCACGCAGCGGTGCGTCTCACGCCCCCAGCGGTAGTGCTGCATCCCCATCCCCGTCCAGATCGAGGCCGGCTTCGTCCGGGCATACATCTCAGACATCCTGCGAATCCGGGCAAGGGGCACGTCGCAGAGCCGGCCGAGATCCTCCAGGGAATGTCGTTCCAGGATGACCCGGTATACCGCCCACCCCTCCGTATGGTCACGAAGAAAAATTTCATCCACCCACCCCTCCTCCTGAAGGATTTTTCCCACGGCCATGGCGAGGTAGAGGTCGGTCCCCGGTCGGGGCTGGATCCAGAGGTCGGCCATCTTCGCCGTGGGCGTGGGGAGCGGGTCGACGACAACAAGAGGAGCCCCCTGCTTCCTGGCCGCTTTCACGAAGGGGAGGAAATGGATGTGCGTCGTGACGACGTTCCTTCCCCAGAGGACGACGCATCGGCTGTTCTCCACGTCCCGCGGATCGTGCGTCAGGCAGGCGCCGAACGCCTCCTCCTGGGCCGTCTCCCCCGCCGCGTCGCAGAGGCTGCCTGAGGTGGTCGTCACCCCGCCCAGAAGCTGGAAGAAGCGGCGGCCCATCATCCGGAGCATGCCGAAGTTGCCGGCGCCCAGCTCATAGAGGATCGCCAGCGGGCCGTACTCCCTGATGGTCTCCCGGAACTTGGAAACACAAAGGTCCAGGGCCGCATCCCAGGAGATCGGTTGCCAACCCTCGCCGTTCCGGAGCAGGGGGTGCAGCAGCCGCTCCGTGGAGTGCTGCCACCGGCCGTAGTGCTGCATCTTACCGCAGAGGAACCCCCGGGTGTAGGGATGGTCGGGGTCGCCCTCGAGCTTCAGAAGACGGCCGTCACGCACCGTAGCGATCATCCCGCAGGCATCCCAGCAGTCGTGAAAACAGGTTGTTTTAAACCGCCGCTCGCTCATCGTCAGGTTCTTTACGTTAGCATATTTTCCTTCCGGGTTCAAAGAGGAGTTACTCCCCCCGATCTGACCCGACACTTATATAAAGTTGATTTCCGAAGAGCACCACGCGTATGATACACAGGGAAAAGAAGAGGCAACACAGCATGACACGTTTTCTCTGGCTATTCAACATATGGTTCATTCCCGCATTGGGACAAGCCGAGGAACCCGTGGATTCCTGTGAGAAATGGACACTTCTGAAAACCAAAACCAAAAAAGAGGTCGTCCTCGCATTGCGTCACCGGTCAGGACGATCTGTCATAGTTACCAGCATGGAGGAGGATCTGAGGTCAGATCTCAGCCGATTCCTATCTCTCACCTGCAACGATATTGATGGTGACGGGTACGCTGAGGCAATTGTTCAGTTCTACTCTGGCGGGGCCCACTGCTGTTGGGATTATTCCATCTATTTTGCTCGGCCTGACGGAAATGACATCGCGCACCTTAGCCTCGATGTGAGCGGAAGGCCGATTGAGGGGTGGCGGGACCTTGACGGGGACGGGAAAAAAGAGGCGTTGACGCACGACGACCGCTGGGATAACTTCGATGGGATGAGTCATGCGGCCTCGCCTTTCCCTCCAAAGATCCTCTGCTTGGGGAAGACACGCTTCATAGACTGCACATCGAGATTCCCGGAAATTCTGCTCAAAGCCTCCCAAGAATTTGAAGATGAATTGATTCGACTCGATGACTTCAACGAGCGCGCGTGGGGAGCCACAATAGGACTGTTCCATGTCTGGTCGCGCCTGGGCAATGAGCCCGAAGGATGGAGACGGATCAAGCAGATCTGCCCCCCTTGCGAAGTGGCCCTCAAGCAAGACGAACAAAAGATCCGACAACGTTTGGCCGAATAGCTGCTCCTTGGTAGATTGAGAAGGTACTAGAGGACGTTCAGCCTGTCATGACCCTACGAACTAT
>JACRHK010000285.1 GCA_016217625.1 Nitrospirota bacterium | reverse complement strand
CGTCGGAGCGATGTTGGATCTCGCTGGTTCGAGAACCGCCAAAGATGAGTCCGCCAAAGAAGCCAAGAATCCTGGTTGTGGATGACGAGCCCGACATGCGCTGGCTCCTGGCCGGGGTCCTCCGGGCCCAGGGGTTTGAGGTGGCCACGGCAGAGGACGGCCAGGCCGCCCTGGACCAGGTCAAGGCGGAGGCTCCCGCGGCCGTCATCCTGGATCTCAGGATGCCGGGGCTGGACGGGATGGAGACCCTGACAGAGCTCAAGGCGATCGCTCGCCAAGTCCCAGTGATCATGCTCACGGCCCACGGAGACATCCCTACCGCTGTGCAGGCCATGCGGCTCGGGGCCTACGACTACCTCACCAAGCCGTTTCACAACGATGACATCGTCCTCACCGTGCGCCGGGTTCTCGATCGGCAGGAGCTATTGGCCGAGGTCGAGACGCTCAAGAGTCAGCTCGGAGAGGGCGGCTCTCTCAAGGAGCTGATGGGTCCGAGTCAGGAGATCCAGAAGGTCATCCAGCAAGTCAAGCAAGTGGCAGAGTCCACCTTCACCGTTCTCCTCCAGGGGGAGACAGGAACGGGCAAGGAGCTGGTGGCATGGGCCATCCACCGGCAGAGTGCCCGACGCGAAAAGCCCTTTATCGCCCTCGACTGCGGGGCGATTCCCGAGACCCTGATCGAGTCTGAGCTGTTCGGTTACGAGAAGGGGGCGTTTACCGGCGCCGACAGGAAGAAGGAGGGCCATTTTCAGCTCGCCCAAGGGGGGAACCTCTTCCTGGACGAGATCAGCAACCTCCCCCTGCCCACCCAGTCGAAGCTCTTAAGGGTGCTGCAGGAGCGACAGGTGCAGCTCCTGGGGGGCAAGCGCGCGGTCCCGGTGGACGCGCGGATCATCGCCGCCTCCAATGTGTCCCTGGCGACCGAGATGCGGGCGGGCCGGTTCAGGCAGGATCTCTACTACCGCCTGAACGAGTTCACCATCCACCTGCCTCCGCTCAGGGAGCGGCAGGGAGACATCCTTTACCTGGCCAAGCGCTTTCTGGAAGAAGCCTGTATGGAACTCCGCCGGCCTGTCCACGGGATATCGGAGGAGGTGGCCCAGCTCCTCCTCCAGCACTCCTGGCAGGGCAATGTCCGGGAGCTCAGGAACGTGATACGCCAGGCCGTGCTCCTGAGTCCGGATCTCATTCGGCCGGAGCACCTCGCGGCCCTGGGGGCCGGAGACCTCAGGGCACCGTCAGCCGGGGAGCCGGGCCCAGGCTCGTCGGGTCTTTCGCTGAAAGAGGCGAGGGAAAAGGCTGCGGCCGCCGCGGATCAACAGGCGATCCTCGGGGCCCTCCAGGCCACGCGAGGGAACAAGAGCGAGGCGGCCCGACTCCTGAGGACCGACTACAAGACCCTGCATCTCAAGATGAAGCGCTACGGCATCTCGACTCGGGAGTTCCTGCCGTCGTGAGGTGGCGAGAGGGGAATCCCGATGAGGCTTCCTCATCTTGCGTGGACTCGTTCAGAGATCATGCACCTTCCTGACCGTCCTCTTTAGATTTATCCGATAGCCGTCCCGTTCGTCCTCGAGGCGCCCGCTATGGCGTCCTCGCCAGGGTGTTCGCGCCATAGTTCTGGCATTCGCGCCAGAGCCCGCCCGGCTGACTGACCCCTGGGCGTTTCTCCCCCTTCCTTTTTCGAGCCCCCTCATTTTGGGCCCCTGTCGCTGGTCGTGCCCAGTGGTTGTACTTTCTCCCGGCGGCCAGCGCCGCCTGAGCTTTGGCCCAACACTTGCACCTCTTTTTGGCACGATGAGTACCCTCGCGACGGAGAGTCCGTGCCCCCACTGCGGAGAGCGGGCCTGGTTGGTCGTGAACGCTCGCTACCACTGCGGGAACGGTCAGGTGGAATGTTCCTGGAACTCCTCGAATGGACTTACAGTTGAGGAGCAGTGGCCGGAGGATCATCGGCTTTGTTGTAACCTGCCGCATCGCGGAGACCTGCCGTGACCCGTAGGGATGCCGTTCACCCGGCCGAGAAAGATCTCACCGTGAACACGCGGAGCGGGACCCTTCGTGAGCCGACAATCCTGGAACCTCGCGAGTGGAATCTCCACTCGGACATCCTCGCCCACATCCCCTCCTCCATCTTGATCCTGGACCCGAGCCTCAGGGTGACCTTTGCTAACCGGAACTTCCTCATCAAGTCGCGCACGGAGGGGGGGGAGGTGCTGGGCAAGCGGATCAGCGAGGTCTTCCCTCCCGTGATCCTCTACTTCACCGATCTGGAGGAGCGGCTCCGGAAGGTCTGCCAGACCGGCCGGCCCTTTGAAGGCGGGGAGATGGAATACCGCGCTCCAGGGCTTGCCTCTCGCGTCTACTTTTACAGCCTGACCCCCTTGAAGGATGAGGACGGGCATGTCGAGAGCCTCATGCTCTTCATGGACGACGTGACGGAGAAGAAGAACCTGGGCGAGCGGATCAGGGAGGTGGAACGCCACCTGGCCAGCGTGGTGGAGAGCGCCAACGACCTGATTGTCTCCCTGGACGCGGCCTGCGCGGTGAAGACCTGGAACAGCGCCGCTGAGCGGGTCCTGTGGTTCACGCCTCGGGAGGTAGTGAGGAGACAGTTTGCCGACCTCTCCTCAGAGTCCGACCGCCCCCACCTTCAAGTTCTCCTCACCGAGCTTGCTCGGGATGGGATGGTTCAGGAGATGGAGAGGGGAATGAAAACCAAGGGCGGCCAGGAGCTCCTTATCTCCTGGCGTTTCTCGGCGATGCGGGAGGAAGGCGACCGGGTCGTGGCCCTCGTGGGGGTGGGGCGGGACCTGACGGAGAAGCGGCAGCTCGAGCTCCAGTTGATCCAGTCGGCCAAGATGGCCGCTCTCGGGGAGATGGCCGGCGGTGTCGCCCACGAGATCCGGAATCCCCTGGCCATTACCTCCTCGGCCGCACAAATCCTCCTGAAAAAGGGGGAGGACCCTGAGCTCCGGCTGGAGTGCGCCGAGAAGATCCGCACCGCCGCCAACCGAGCCGCAGTCATTATCGAAAACCTGCTGCGGTTCGCCCGACCGTCCGAGGGGTTGGTCGAGCGCGTGGACGTCAACGGCGCCGTGGAGGACACCCTCTCCCTCATCGGCCATCAGATCTCGCTCCAGTCGATTGAGATCGACAAGCGCCTGGCCCCGGGGCTCCGGAGGGTGAAGGGCAGCAAGAACCAGCTCCAGCAGGTCTTCATGAACATCATCCTCAACGCCTACCACGCCATGCCCGAAGGGGGGCGGTTCAGCATCGAGAGCCGACTCGCCACGAACCATCATCAAAAGTGGATCGAGGTCAGGTTCGCCGACACCGGGTGCGGCATCCCGGAGGAGCACCTCCCCCGCATCTTCGACCCGTTCTTCACCACCATGCCGGTGGGAAAGGGAACGGGGCTGGGCCTCTCCATCGCCTACAGCATCGTCCAGCAGCACGGGGGCAGTATCCGGGTGGAGAGCTCGGTGGGGAGGGGCTCCACCTTCACGGTCACCCTGCCGGCGGAGAGGCCAGATGCTTGAAATCTTGGTCGTGGACGACGAGAAAGACATCTGCTGGGCCCTGGAGAAGGGCCTGATGGACGAAGGGGTGCGCATTACCCAGGTCCATCGGGGGGAGGACGCGATCCAGACAGTGCGGGGGCGGAGCTTTGATGCCGCCATCATCGACGTCAAGCTCCCCGGCAAGAGTGGGATCGAGGTCTCCCGAGTGCTCAGGCAGATGGCCCCTTGCATGAAGATCGTGATGATTTCCGGCTACCACTATGAGGAGGACCAGCCGATCCAGGAGGGGATCCGACAGGGAGCGTACCAGGGCTTCATCTCGAAGCCCTTTGAACTCGGTGAAGTCTCAGCCCTCCTG
>JACRHK010000284.1 GCA_016217625.1 Nitrospirota bacterium | reverse complement strand
CTTTGATCTTGCCTTCCCGTCCAATCCGGAATACCCTTTTCATGAAGCGGCTCCTTTCCGTGTGGGGTTGGTTTCTTGTCAAAACCACTTCACCACACAAGGGCCGCTTCGTCAATTTTCAACTAAGAATGGCACAGACTCTTGTAATTTTCAAAGTGGTAATTGTCACCCTTGTTGGAACCTTTGTTACTCTTGTGAACTTAGGGACGCAAAGTGGATGGAATCCGGATGAGATCAATACCCCATGGTTTCGACATTTTGCTTTGATTTACCTTGGTTTTATGGCCTTCCTTACATACGAAGGTGTGCGACTTCGAAATAAATCGTTGGAGTGAACTTAGATTCAGCGGACAAATTATACTTAGCCGGGGCTCCCCTGAAACCCTGGTCGGTACAAACTCCAAGACCTTCAGCTACGACGCCATGAATCGGCTGACGACGGCGACAGGGCCGTTCGGGTCGTTGAGCTACACGTATGATCCCGTGGGCAATCGGCTGACGGAGACGCAGAACGGCCAGACCAGCAGTTACACATATACAGCGAACAAGCTGATGAGCATTTCTGGTCCCAAAGCCGCCTCGTTCCAATTTGATGCCAACGGCAACACGATGACGGAGAACGCCCGCCAGTTCACATACGACAGCAATAGCCGGCTGATTAAGGCCGCCGAAGGCGCGGCGACCTTGGGAGAGTATCGCTACGACGGCTCCGGGCGGCGGACGATCAAGAAGGTGGGGGCGGGCCTGGTGGACTACCACTATGACCAATCAGGGTTCCTGATCAGCGAAACCACCGACACGGGGGCCCCCATTACCGATTACGTCTACTTGAACGGTCAACCCCTAGCAAAGATCGAAGGTTCTCAGGTATACTACATTCACCCCGACCATCTGGGGACCCCAGTGCTCATGACGGATTCGGTAGGCACGAAGATATGGGAAATCGAAAATATGCCTTTTGGGGATGGAACCAACATTGCTGGCACAGCGACCCTGAACCTTCGCTTTCCGGGGCAGTAGAATCGCAAAATTAGGGACGTTGGTTCTCAGGATGCACTCTGCTTGACAGCCCGGGCGGATTTCGATAGAATGGCCCCATGCCGCGCCAAGCAAGATTGGATGTCCCCGGCGCCCTCCATCACATCATGGTGCGGGGCATCAACAAATCGGCAATCTTCCAAGACGACCAGGACAAGACCCGGTTCCTGGGGCGGTTAGGAGCAAACGTCACCGAAGGGAAGTGTGTGGTCTATGCGTGGGTCCTCATGGACAACCATGTCCATCTCCTCTTCAAAAGCGGAAAACAGGGCATCTCTACGGTCATGCGGAAGCTCCTTACCTGGTATGCCCAGTACTATAACCGCCGCCACAAACGCACCGGTCACCTTTTCGAGAACCGCTACAAATCGATCCTTTGCGACGAGGAACACTACCTGCTTGCCCTTGTCCGCTACATCCACTTAAATGTCATCAGGGCAATGATCGTCCAGACGATGGAACAATTAGACCATTATCCTTGGAGCGGCCATCGGGCCATCATCGGCAAGGCAAAACACCCTTGGATGGACGTCGACACCGTCTTGTCCCAATTTGGCCGCGCGAAGAAAAAAGCAATAGCTCAATACCGGCGGTTTGTCCGGGAGGGCATGGGCGAGGGGCGTAACCCTGAGTTGACCGGAGGCGGGTTAATTCGAAGCCAGGGCGGCTGGTCACAGGTGCTTGCCATGCGTAGAAAAGACCACAAGGAGGAGTCGGATGAACGGATACTGGGGGGCGGAGATTTTGTCCATGCGATCATAAAAGAAGCAGAAGAAAAACAACTGCGGCAGCTTAAGCTCCGGCGGGGCGGCCGAACCATTGCGGATATTCTTCGAGAAGAATGTCAGAAGAGCAAGGTAAGCCCGGAGGAACTGAAGAGAGGGGGTAGGCGGCCACGGGTCAGTGAGGCCCGAGCGGTAATCGCTCGTCGGAGCAGGGAAGAGCTGGGGCTTTCCGGAGCGGAGATCGCGCGTCATCTGGGCGTGAACACCTCAAGCATCAACCGGACACTTGCGCGATCGGACGCCTCGTCGGGAAAATAACTTAAGCATCCTGAGAACCAACGTCCCCAATGTCCGTCATTGTTCTGGGGCTGACAGGGCATCGGAGTCATGAAAAATCGTAATGAGTTTAAGAGGAGGTCCACTCAATTTGCAGAACCCCCGCGCCCCGGATCTCGTCGTGCTTGAGGCGGAAGAGGGCTTCGTTGGCTTGCTCGAGGGGGAAAACCTCCGTATGGGTCTGGATAGGGATCTCTTTGGCGAGGCGGAGGAGATCTTCGCCGTCCTGATGGGTGTTGGCTGTGACGCTCCGCACGCTCCGCTCGTAGAAGAGGTGCTTCTCATAGTTCAATGCAGGGACATCGGTCATGTAGATCCCGGCCAGGGCTAAGGTCCCTCCCTTGTCCAGCGACTCCAGGGCGACCGGCACCAGCCCGCCGGCAGGGGCAAAAAGAATCGCGGCCCGGAGCTTCTGCGGCGGGACGTCCGTCACGTCACCCACCCACGTTGCGCCCATCTCTTTAGCCAGCAGGCGGTGCCGCTCTCCCCTGGTAACGACGAAGACCTTGCAGTCCCAGTGATGGGCGATCTGGATGACGACATGAGCGGAGGCGCCGAAGCCGTAGAGACCCAGCCGCTGTCCCTTCTGGATGCCGCTGCGGCGGAGGGCCCGATACCCGATGATCCCCGCGCAGAGGAGAGGAGCCATCTGATGCGCCGGGAGATCTGGGGAGAGGGGATAGAGGAACGCCTCCGGAGCCGCCAGGTATTCCGCATACCCGCCGTCCACATGGTACCCCGTGAACCGGGGGTTCTCGCAGAGATTTTCCTCCCCGCGTTGGCAGTAAGGACATCGGCCGCAAGCTGCATGGAGCCAGGCCGCGCCGACCCGGTCGCCCACCCGAAAGCGCGTAGCGCCGGGACCCACTCGGGCCACATGCCCTACGACCTGGTGGCCTGGAACCACCGGCGTACGAAGGGCCGGCAGCTCCCCTTCGATGACATGGAGATCCGTCCGGCAGATAGCACAGACCTCCACGCGGATGAGGACTTCGCCTGCCCCGGGCTCGGGTATCGGAAGATCGACAAGAGAGAGAGGTTTTGTCTCGATGGGCGCGCGCTCCCGGACGATCATCGCCTTCACGATGCGCCTTCCTGTCTTTCCCCGGTATGGGAGGAAGGATGCCGGGGTTTTCTTCTCCGCCGTCTGCGCCGCTTGCGTCCCCCCTCACTGCTCTCCTTCTTGGAAACAGGTGCGGCTGCTTCCTGCATCCCTTGAAGAAGGCTCTCCCATTGTTTGATGAGGTCGGCCCACTGTCCCTCTGCCTCGGCCGTTAACTTAAAAAACTGCCAGGCCTCGGGGAAATAGGGTTTCCGGATGAAGACCTGCGGCTTGCGGCCTTTGCCGGGGAAGAAATGGCGCTGGGCGAGGTAGACCTGGACAATCCGCTCCCGATCCTTCCGGGGAAGAGGCAGGGAGGGAAAGATAGGCTCCACAGCGCCGGGGATGGCCGAAGCGGGTCCAAATCCCCAGGGGGGAAGAGGAGCGAGGTGTGAGGCCTTTAATTCACCCCCCTCCTTAGCCCTCCCCCCCTCGAGGGAGGAGGAATGAGGTGGGGGGGGTTGATCGAAGGGCGTGAGGCGCAAGCCCAGGGCATCCAGAACAGGCAGGGCGAGTAGCACGCCGAAGGCCAGGGCATTGGTAATCGTTTCCTCGCGGCTTCGCCATTGGTCCAGACACGCCAGCCTGCGAGACAGGCGTGTCTGAGCGAACGGTGCGGGATGTCGGGCAATCCACTCCCCCACGCTGGGAATCAGCAGGGGGAGGAGCCCCATCTCATGCAGCAGCTTGAAGGCCCCGGCGGAGGCCCCGCTCTGCAAGAGGCGGGCGATTTCCTCGAAGACCCGCGGAGGGGAGGCCTTGGCGATTTCCTCCCGGTGAGTGCGGATCCCCCGATACGTCCCGACTTCG
>JACRHK010000279.1 GCA_016217625.1 Nitrospirota bacterium | reverse complement strand
GCGTCATCTCGATCAAATCCGTTTCGATCGGGCCAATCTTATTATTGCCGACCAGTTCGAGCTTGGCGTCATTCTCTTTGTAGCGGAGCAGGGCTTCGTAACTGTGCTCGTGCGCGGCGCGAAAGGCGCGGATCGTTTCGGCGTTCGGTTCCTGAATTTCGCCATTGCTGCTGCTCCAGGTTTTCTGCCCGTCGAACCCCAGCAGGTAACGTGTGCCAGGCAAATCCAGATCAATCAAGATCAAATCCTCTGTCAGTTTGGCTTTGCGAATAAACTTGCTGGTGATGCGACCGTCGCGCTCGCCTTCGGGCGTGAAGAACTTGACGTTGGCCCGCAGCGTCCCATTCTTCTGAATGTTCTGCATCACAGGACGGCTGCCGTAGGCATAAATCGCGCGTTCGACCAGGTCTTCCGGTTTGACGTTTTTCAGCCACTCGTCCAAGGCCTCGGTGGTCTGCTTCCGCACGACCTCCTCGTCGACGTAGATGGGGGCGTCGCACCGGAGGGCCAAGGCGATGGCGTCGCTGGGGCGGGAATCGATGTGGATCTCGGAATTGCCGTTCTGGAGGAAGATCGTGGCGTAGTAGGTATTCTCACGGAGGTCGTTCACGACGATGCGGGTGAACTCGATGCCGAGCCGCGCGAGGATGTTCTTCAGGAGATCATGGGTCATGGGACGGGGGGTGACGACCTTCTCCAGCTCGAGGGCGATGGCGTTCGCCTCCGGGATGCCGACCCAGATGGGAAACGAGCGCTGCGAGTCCTCCAGCACCACGATATACATGTTCCCCCGGGGATCGAACAGCAACCCCCGGACCCTCATGAGATACAGCATCCGGTCTCCCTTGCCATGCGCGTCATCGCTATTATCTTGCCTGTTTCTGTCTCCGTTGTCAACTCGTTCCGCCGCCATCTCCCGAAAACTGCTTGACTTTTCGCGCCCTCTTCGTATAATTAATACCTCCACCAGAAAGGAGGGGTTTTATCCATGACCACCGTGCTCATCATCGTCCATGTCCTTGTGGCGGTCTTCCTCGTCCTGATTGTGCTGCTGCAAGCGGGGAAGGGGGCTTCGATGGGGGCCGCGTTCGGCGGCTCGAGCCAGACGGTCTTCGGCCCACGGGGAGGGACGACCCTGCTCCACAAGCTCACGACGGGGGCGGCGATCGTCTTCATGCTCACCTCGCTGTCGCTGGCTGCCCTTTCCACGAAGCGGGGAGGGTCCATCATGCCGGAGGCGCCCCCTGCGGGGCAGCAGCAGGCCGCGCCCCCTTCGGCGCCGGCCGCTCCGCCCGCCTCAGGCGGGCCTACCCAGGCTCCAGCCAGCTCACCGGAAGCTCCCGCGGCGAAATAGCGGCGTAACCGAACGCAGGGGCGATAACCCGCCTTACACCACCCTCCCCCCGGTTGTTTTCTGAGCGCGTGACCGGTCTGCAAACCCTGAGAGGCAGATGTCCATCATCGCTGTTTCCCAGCTCGTGAAGCGGTACGGCGATCTCGCCGCCGTGGACGGGATCTCCTTTGAGGTGGCGCCGGGGGAGCTCTTCGGGTTCCTCGGCCCCAACGGCGCGGGGAAGACGACCACCATCCACCTCCTCTGCACGCTGCTGACGCCCACTTCCGGCCGGGCCTCCCTCGCGGGGTATGATTGCGTCCGGGAGCCCCATCGCGTGCGCGAGGCGATCGGCCTCCTCTTTCAGGACACGACGCTGGATCACGATCTCACGGCCTGGGAGAACCTCGTCTTCCATGCCGCCCTGTACAACCTCGACCGGGCCACGGCCAGGGACCGGATTGCCCGGATGCTGGACTTGGTGGGGCTGGCCGACCGGCAGCGGGACCTCGTGCGGAAGTTTTCCGGGGGGATGAAGCGGCGGCTGGAGATCGCCCGGGGCCTCCTGCATTATCCCAAGGTCCTCTTCCTCGATGAGCCGACGATCGGCCTGGACCCGCAGAGCCGCCACCACCTCTGGGGATTCCTCCACACCCTCCGGAAGCAGCGGGAGATGACGCTCTTCATGACGACACATTACATGGAGGAGGCCGAGCAGTGCGACCGGATCGCCGTCATCGACCACGGCCGGATCATTGCCCTGGGGACGCCCGGGGAGCTCAAGCGCCTGGTGAAGGGGGAGATGATCTACCTCACCACGGCGGACAATGCCCGCGCCGTCCCCGCCATCCGGGAGGTCTTCGGGCTGGATGCCCGCGAGGAAGGCGGGAGGCTCTATCTCGAGGTGGACGAGGGGGAGGCCTTCATCCCGCTGCTCATCCGCCGCCTGCCGGTCGCGGTGTTGAGCGTCAGCCTGCACAAGCCGACGCTCAACGAGGTCTTCCTGCACCTCACGGGCCGGGCCATCCGGGCGGAGGAGGCCGATGCCCTGGACGTTGCGCGGGAGGCGGTCCGCGCGCGGCGTCGGAGGGACGTATGAGGCATCTCCGGGCCATCCACGTCGTCTTCCTCCGGGACTTCAAGAAGTTCCTGCGGGAGCGATCGCGCCTGCTGGGCGCGCTGGCCCGGCCGGTGGTGTGGCTCCTCCTCCTGGGCGTGGGGCTGAGCCAGATCGTCCAATCGGGCGACGGCGTCCCGTACGAGCAATACCTCTTTCCCGGGGTGCTGGGGATGACGATCCTCTTCGCGGCGTTCATGTCCTCCATCTCCATCATCTGGGACCGCGAGTTCGGATTCCTCAAGGAGATCCTGGTCGCCCCCGTCGCCCGCTGGGCCATCGTCTTCGGAAAGGCCTTGAGCGGCACGGCCATCGCCACCGTCCAGGCCCTCCTCCTCATGCTGTTGGTCCCGTTCCTGGGCCTCCCCTTCCGCCCCCTGGGCGTCCTGGGGGCGGCCGGCGCCGCGGCCCTCACGGCCCTCTGCCTCTCCGCGCTCGGGATCTGCCTGGCCTCGCGGTTGCGGACCCTGGAGAGCTTCAATGTGCTGGTCAATTTCGTGCTGATGCCGATGTTCTTCCTGAGCGGGGCGATGTACCCCGTCTCGCGGCTGCCGGAGCCCCTCGGGATCGTGGCCCATCTGAACCCGATGACCTACGGCATCGACGCGATGAAGCACTGTCTGCTCGACCTGCCGCCGGGGAGCGCCCTGGGGCAGGACTTCCCGTTGGGTTGGGACCTTCTGTTCCTGGCGGGGTTTGCGCTGGGCGCCCTGGCCTTCGCGACCTGGTCGTTTGAGCGGAGCGGGAGGGATTGACAGGTTTGGAGGGATGGCCTAAGATAATAAATCAGTCCAATGTCCAACGTCCAATGTTCGGGGTCCGATCATATCGAGAGACCTTGGACTTCGGACCTTGGACTTCGGACTCCCAGTTCCCTGTGCAATTTTTTTCGGAGGAACGATGAAGTTCTTTATCGACACGGCGAATGTGGGTGAGATCCGCGAGGCCCATGCGATGGGCCTGGTGGACGGCGTCACGACGAACCCGTCCCTCGTGGCGAAGGAGGGGCGGCCGTTCCGGGAGGTCCTTCTCGAGATCTGCGAGATGGTGAACGGGCCGGTGAGCGCCGAGGCGGTCAGCACCGAGGCGGCCGCCATCGTCCGGGAGGGGCGGGAACTGGCGAAGATCCATCCCAACATCGTCGTGAAAGTCCCGCTCATCCCCGAGGGGCTCAAGGCTACCCGTCAACTGGCCGAGGAAGGGATCCGGGTCAACCAGACGCTGGTCTTTTCCGCCTCGCAGGCCCTCTTGGCGGCCAAGGCGGGGGCGACCTACGCGAGCCCGTTCGTCGGCCGGCTCGACGATGCGAGCCACGTCGGCATGGATCTGATCCGGCAGATCCTCCAGATCTACCGACACTACGGCTTCTCCACGCAGGTCCTCGTGGCGAGCGTCCGCAACCCCCTCCATGTGGTGGAGGCCGCCCTCATGGGCGCCCACGTGGCGACCGTCCCTTACGGGGTCCTGATGCAGTTGGCCAAGCACCCGCTCACCGACGCGGGCCTCAAGAAGTTCCTGGAAGATTGGGAGAAGGTGCCGAAGGCTTAAAGTCAACATGTAAATTGCAAAATGCAAAATGAAAATATTATGATTCGGGAGGAGAAGCAATGCCCATCTATGAATACCACTGTGCCGCCTGCGACCATGACTTCGAGCTCCTTGTCCCGACAAGTCGGGATGCCGTCTTCTGCCCCCATTGCCGCGGCGAGCAGGTGAAGAAGAAGTTCTCCGTCTTCGGGATGTCGGAGCGGGGGCTTACTACCATCGCCGACACCCCGGCCAAGCCGGGGAAAATGGGCGGTGGCGGCGGTTGCTGCGGCCCCTCGGGGTGCGGGTGTCGGTGAGGGGGAAAGCGAGAGATCAAGAGATAGGGAGATCAAGAGATCAAGCGATTGAGAGATCGGGAGATCACCACACGTTTCCCCATGCTGATCTCTTGATCTCTTGTTCTCTTGTTCTCTTCGTCTCTCTTTTGTTCGTTTCTTCCTTACCGGCTGCCGAGGACCATCCGAAGCTCTTCGACCCCCAGCGGGCGCCGGTCCTGGAACGGTCCGACCGCGAGACGTGGCAGCAACCGGAGCAGGTCGTCAAGGCGCTCGGTCTCAAGCCGGGACAGGCGGTGGCAGATGTGGGGACGGGGAGCGGCTACTTTCTCCCCTGGCTTTCCCGCGCGGTGGGTTCCGAGGGGGTCGTCTACGGCGTCGACGTCCAGCCCGAGATGCT